>CAYRJP010000001.1:0-7605 GCA_964424425.1 uncultured Bacteroidales bacterium
AACAACTCTTTACTACAACTTACTTTTTACAATTTTTTATTATTTTAAAATATCTACATTTATTTGTATTATTGTTATCTCATAAATTTAAAATACATTAAGATAATAGATATTAATTATACCCTTTTGAGTGAATAGTACTTAAAAACACTTACAACTTTCACTTTAAGGTTTTATTAATCAAACAAATAACAATAATGCAACAAGTTAACAACTTCTTATTACTGATTGACAGTTATATAGGTGGCTCATCGTGGTTTGTGTATGCCCTTTTGGGAACAGGTGTGTTTTTTACAATTTATTTAAAATTTCCACAGATACGTTTTTTTAAACATGCCGTAAGGATAGTAAGTGGCAAATACGACAAGAAAGAAGATGCAGGCGACACCTCACACTTTCAAGCATTATCAACAGCATTAAGCGGCACTGTAGGAACAGGAAACATTGCAGGAGTTGCTCTTGCTATTCATCTTGGCGGACCGGCTGCCTTGTTTTGGATGCTTATTACAGCAATGTTAGGTATGACAACAAAATTTGTAGAAGTAACCTTATCGCATAAATATCGTGAATTTGCTGAAGACGGAACTGTTTCGGGAGGTCCTATGTATTACATGAAAAACCGTCTTAATATGAAATGGCTTGCCGTAATATTCGCAATTGCTACCGTAATAAGCTCTTTCGGGTCGGGTAACCTGCCTCAGATTAACAGCATTGCAAATGCCATTAATTCAACATTCGGCTTATCAAACATGCTTACAGGCGGAATATTAGCTGTGCTTTTGGCTTTTGTTATTATAGGAGGAATCAAACGTATTGCCAAAGTAACATCTACTCTCGTGCCAGCCATGGCTTTAATTTATTTAATTGGTGCATTTGCCGTTATTATTACCAATTACGAAAATATTATACCATCGTTTATTTCAATATTTGCCGATGCCTTTACGGGAACAGCAGCTACAGGTGGTTTTTTAGGAGCTACCATTGCCTTTGCTTTTAACAGAGGTGTAAATCGCGGATTATATTCAAACGAAGCAGGACAAGGTTCGGCACCTATCGCTCACGCAGCAGCAAAAGCTCACGAACCTGTTTCCGAAGGTATGGTTGCTATTTTAGAACCATTTATCGATACTATTGTAATCTGTTTTATTACAGGATTAGTGCTTTTATCGTCAGGTGTATGGAACGAAAAACACGAGAATGTATTTGAAATGACTGATATGGTTGTGCTTGCTCAACATTATAACGAAAACAACAAAGAAGACCTTGTAAAACTTAAAAACTTTTATGCAGGAAAAGAAAATTTACAATTAATGAATGGTAATTTACCTGTTGAAAACGGAAAAATCACTACCAACAATACTATTCTTCATGCTCGTTCAATAGCCGAAAATATTACTGTATTATCTAACAATAAACCTTATACGGGAGCAATAAAAATTGTAAACGGAAATGTAAAAAACACTACCGACGGAGAAAGTGTTGAATTTAAAGGTATATCACTATTACATAGTGCACCAATGACAGCAGTGGCATTTACACGAAGTTTTTTCGGACACTGGGGACAATATATTGTTTCAATAGGATTATTATTATTTGCCTTTTCCACGGTTATATCATGGTCGTATTACGGCAGTAGAGCTATGGTGTTCTTATTTGGTGCAAAATCAATAATCTACTACCGTATATTATATGTTATAGGATTCTTTTTTGCATCATTTATGGATACAACCATCGTATGGACATTTGCAGGAATTACTATTGCCCTGATGACTCTACCAAACCTTTTCGGAATATTAATGCTTCGCAAAGAGATGAAACAAACCGTAAAAGATTATTGGCAAGATTTTAAAAAAGAACATCCTAATTTTAATTAATTATTAATGAGATATATAGCTGTATTTTTTTCATTTATATTGATTATTCCCGTAAAAATCTACCAATGGTTTATAAGCCCTTGGCTACCGAACTCTTGCCGCTATAATCCTACTTGCTCAACATATGCTGTTGATGCTTTAAAAATTCACGGTCCCATAAAAGGACTGTTTTTAGCTATACGCCGAGTATTCAGTTGTCACGGACACGGAGGCTGGGGATACGACCCTGTGCCTCCAAAAGATAAATTTACTTGGAAAAAACCCGATGCCCAAAAATATCACCCTTTTGAATAACACAATAATTTATATGTCAATAAAAAAAGCATCTCACCATTTTTTGGTTAGATGCCTAAATATCTAAAACTTACTGAATAATTTATTTATAAATCTACAGATTTATTATTCAGCTTTTACTTTCTCTTCTTTTGCTTCTTCCTTACTTGAATCTTTCTCTTCCTCATCAAGAATATCAAGCATATTTAACTTTTGAAGAATATTATACCACTGAATTACTTTTTTAATATCAGAAACATACACTCTGTCTTTATCATAATCGGGCATTACCTCTTCAAAATACTTTTTCAATTCTTCACTGCTCGATTTATGACTTATTGCTTGTGCTCCCGACTCTTTATCCCTGATATTTTTCAACACCTCTGCCAATGGCTTATCTTCTCCGTCTTCGGTATATATTGCTATATCCTCCAATGCACTAACCTTTGCCGTAGCATAAGCAGGCATTCTTTTACCTGTTTCAAGATTCTCAACTATTATTCCGTTTTTTGTGTTCGATACCAGTTTACAAAGTCCCGGTTGTCCTGAAATTGCAAGAATATCCTTTAACATATTTTTATCTTTTTTTTTAATTAGCACGCAAATATAACATTCTGATTAATAAAATTACCACACATTAATATTTTCTTTATATGTTTTAGATTATTTTTACATACAATATTTATGCCTTTTATAATATAGATTGATAATACAAACAAACAGTTGCGTAAAAAAACTATGAAAAACCCCTCTCCTTTTTTAATGTTTCATATGCTTCATTTATTCTCTGAAATTTTTCTTTTGCTGCTTTTTGCACATCTTCTCCCAAGTAGGCTACCTTATCGGGATGATATTCAACAGCCATTTTGCGATAAGCCTTTTTAATATCATCAACAGATGCTTGTCTGGTTAAACCGAGAATCTTATATGCCGAATCGGTTTCTTTATAAAACATTGACTTAATGGAATTAAAAGCCGAATTACTTATTCCCATCCGGCGAGAAATATTTTCAATTAAATCAACTTCTACTTTTAATAAGTTATTATCTGCCTGAGCTATTCCGAAAAGGTAATGAAGAAATTGCAATTTTGAAGAATGATCGAGATGCATACCTACTTGGCGAGCTACATCATCAACAGGTATATTTTGTTTTAACACATCACGCAACATTCGTATGGCATCAGCAGCCGTATCTTTACCAAATTGTTGCAAGAAAAACTTTTTTACATAATCAAGTTCTCCTTTTTTAACTACACCATCAGCTTTTAAAACCGCTGCCGTTAAAACTACTAAACTTACTACAAAATCGCCTTTTGTTGTAGTTCTTTTACTGCCTGCATATTCTGTTGTATCTGATTTCTCAATGGCACTGCCAACCAAAAAACCTATAATTCCGCCAATAGGTCCTAAAAATGCCCAACCAAGGCCTCCGGCTATCCATTTACCTAATCCCATTTTATCTGTTTTTTATTTCGCTGAGTTTATAATAAATATCCACTACTTGCTTAGTTACACTTGCCAATCCGTAATTCTCTATTACATAATCGGCATATTTCAAACGTTCATCATCTTGCATCTGATTTTTTATTCGCTGCATCACATCTTGTTCCGTTGCACCGTCTCTTTTTATAACTCTGCTAATCTTAATATCTAACGGAGCTGTAACAACTATTATTTTATCACAATCTTTATAAGCACTACTTTCTATCAATATTGCAGCCTCTTTTATTACCATAAAAGTTTTTTGATTGGATACCCACTGTAAAAAATCTTTTCGCACAACAGGATGAACAAGATTATCAATCCATATTTTTAAGTCGGTATTATTAAATATTTTATCGGCTATCAGTTTTTTGTTTAGCGACTTATTTACAAAAACATCTTTTCCGAATTTTTTTATTAAATTTTCTTTTATAAACTTATCGGATATCATAAGTTCTTTGGCTCTTATATCTGAATTGTAAACAGGAATGTTTAATTTCTGAAATTCATTTGCCACATATGTTTTACCTGCTCCTATTCCTCCTGTCAGCCCAACAATTATCATGGTTTTTTATTTAAAATAAACTCTACATTTTCAGGATAATAAGTAACATTTTTCACATTATACGGTGCAAATGTTAATTTTACGGGTAACTTTTGTCCCAAAAGTTTTTTAATGTCGTTATAATCAACTTCCAAAATAAAATCTTTGCTTCGCATTTTTTTATAATTATTCAACGACAACATACAAGATACTTTTATAATTCGCGGAAAAGTAATAAGCTCAAGTGTATCGGGCACATTAACAGGGCGAATTATCACATCAAAATTTTCTTGTGTGAATTTTGAAACAGGCAGATTTATAATAACCTTATGCTTCGAAAATTTCACATTTTCAATACTTTGTAATGCAATATTTCTTTTTAACGGCTTATACAACTTTTTAAATCTGTGAAACTTTGTATAAACAGCAGTTAGTGTGTCAAGAATAATATCAGCTCCTGTAACTTCTATTGAATCGGGTAAAAATGTTATATTGCCATCCAACATGCACTCCTTGTCAAAATCCAGTTCTACATTTGGTTTTACAGCTACCTTTTTTGTTATAATATCAGCAAACTTTAAGGTTATTACATCGGGCAAAATATCAATAATATTAACATCATCAGAAAGTTGTTTATTGATAGCTTCGCGTATATAACGTGTTTGTAATACTAATTGAGAGCCACCTTTTTTATTAATATCTTTACCAAATTCATCTACATTTATTACTACAGGAAAAATTGCAGGATTCAATTTATATCGCAGAAGAGTATATCCGTATGCACTGACATTAAGATTTAAATACTCAGGCGGCTTATTAACCAGAAACTTATTTTTGGGAAGATGTGCGTATCTGACAGGATAATGAATTGTAGAAGAATAATCGTCGTTCAGCTTATTTAAAAACCAAAAAACCGTTGATATGGCAACAAAAACAAGATATACTAAGATTTTATGGTCAATGCGTTTTGCGATTTTATTAATAATAAAATCTTTTATTTTTATTATTACATTTGGCTTTACCATAATAAAAACTCAGTATAAATTCAATCAAAAAATTAAGGCTGTCTCAAAAGAGTTTTTCCTTCTAAGACAACCTCAACTGTCATAATTTTATTTTGTTTGTCCGGCATTAATATCGGTATTATCTTTTACCAATCCTGCTTTATCTACTTTAATTCTTACTCCGTCTGATATTTCAAGCAATACGGTAGTATCTTTAACTTCTACTACTTTGCCATAGATGCCGCCTACTGTTAATACTTTATCTCCTTTTTTTATTCCTTCTCTAAAAACACGCACCTCTTTTTGTTTCTTCATTTGAGGACGTATCATAAAAAAATAAAATACTGCAATAACTAAAACTAAAGGCAACAATGAGCCTAACGGATTTGCATCTGCACCATTTCCTTGCGGTTGCATCAAAAAAATTGTTAATAAATTCATATTCTTATCTTTTTTGTTAATTATATATTATTTCAAAGTTATAATAAGCTGTTATACAATCAAAAAGTAATTTTGTTTTATTTAGGTATAACTATTTCAGATGTTATCTGTAATTTTGTTTTGCTTGGTTGACAATTACTCCAAACGGTAACAGTTTTATATTGTTTTCCCGTCCTGTTACTTGAATCAAAAATAACCTCTACCTCACCGCTTTTACCCGGCTCAATAGGTTTACTCGAATATTTAGGCACAGTACATCCACACGATGTAGAAACTTCTTTAATTATTAAATCCTTATTGCCTGTATTTTTAAACTTAAATGTATAAGAAACTTTTTCTCCCTGTAATATCAACCCGAAATCGTGAGTTGTTGTTTCAAATTTTATTACAGGCATATTTTCATCAGAATAACTCTCATCCGATGCCGTAACAGGATTACTTATTATATCAGAAGTGATTTTTTTATTAGTATTATTACTTGAACAACTAAAAAAAACTACCACAAACATTAATAAAAATAATCTTAACTTTACCATGATTTATCTGTTTTTTATTAATCAATAATTTAATTTATTCCTTTAATCCTCTACCGGCTTTTTGCACTTTCCCTTCTTTTTTCAGTTGATTAATAATTTTATCCAACACTCCGTTTACAAAAGCATTACTTCTACCGGTACTGTAATATTTTACCAATTCAATATACTCATTAAAACTTACCTTAACGGGAATACTCGGGAATTGTGTTATTTCAACAATAGCCATCTCTATAACCAACAAATCTAAATTTGCTATTCGGTCAATATCCCAATTTACAATATGTTCTTGTATAATTTGCGAATTTTCTTGATGATTTAAAATAACCATCCTGAAAAGTTTTGTCACAAACTCTTTATCTTCATCATTTTTAAACAACTGAAACAAGTTAACATCAATAGCTGTTTTCTTTGTTTTTTGAATAGTTTTAATATTCATACTTAAAACAAACTCTATATCATCATTCCAATAAATAGATTTTTCTTCAAGTATTTGATAGAGCAAATCATTGTTTACAAGATATTCCGAAAAGAATGTAATAACAAACTGTTTGTCGTGCTCAAAAGAATCATCGTCAATATTCATATATTTTTGATACGAATCCGACTCTATCATCATATTATACACTCGCTTAATCAACTCGGGATTATCAACCCAACTCAATTTTTTCTCATCGATATACTTATAAAGTCGATTTGAACTTATTAACTGATTAATAACCCTGTTGTTTATAAATTTTAAATTCGGATTAAGGTCTTCTCGGGTAGGTATCCGTTTTTTCTTTGCAGTTTCAATTTTCTGCTCTGCAAATTCTTTTACATCTATTAAAAGCATAAAAAACAAATGATACAAATCATATGATTTTTCAATACTTTTAAACAATTCTTTCTCGTAACGAGCCAATCCCTCTTCGTTACTGTTAAAGTAAGCATAAAGTATATGCAAAACTTTAATTCTTAATAATCGTCTGCTAATCATCTAAATAATATAAAGAGCCTTGTTTTATTTATTCGGCTGCAAAATTAAGTTTTTTTTATTATACATCGACTCTATTGTAACTTTTATTTAAAAAAAATAAAAAAAATCAGAAAAAGAGTTTGATTTTAGAAGATTATTATATTTTTGTTGTCAAAGTTTAAATCTATAACGATAAATTGATGATGGAAGGATTTGAAAAGAAAGAAAACGGAAAAGAAAGAGAAGAGATTTATTCAAAATCTGTAAGAGCAGGCAAACGCACGTATTTTTTTGATGTGAAAGCCACTAAACGTAACGATTATTATTTAACTATTACTGAAAGTAAAAAACGTTACGACCAAGATGGTAAGTTTCATTTTGAGAAACATAAGTTATTTCTTTACAAAGAAGATTTTGAAAAATTTGTTGAAAATCTTAACGATGTGGTTTCTTTTATAAAAGAAAACCAACCGGAAATTACCGATGATGTTGAAA
>CAYRJP010000001.1:7705-9681 GCA_964424425.1 uncultured Bacteroidales bacterium
CCCATTAAAATATTTGTAAAATAAAAATATATTTTACTAAATCATGCCGGTATATCAACTCCCGAAAGAACCTATTTTTCCGCATCCTTGCGAAGCTGTTCACGACGGATTACTTGCTATTGGCGGCGACTTATCACCCGAAAGACTTATTGCTGCTTACTCTACCGGCATATTTCCATGGTTTAGCAACAACGACCCAATTTTGTGGTGGTCGCCCGACCCGCGAATGATTCTCATTCCCGATAAGTTCAAAGTATCAAAATCGCTGAAACAAACACTAAAAAAAGATAATTTTAAAATCAGAGTTGATTTTGCTTTTGAAGAAGTTATAGACAGTTGCAGTAAAGTCCCACGTAAAGAGCAAAACGGAACTTGGATAACCGATGACATGAAAAATGCTTATATAAAAATGCATAAATTAGGCTTAGCACATTCCTTTGAAACATGGGAAGGCAATAAACTTGTAGGCGGACTTTACGGAATTTCTCTGGGAAAGGCTTTTTTTGGCGAAAGTATGTTTCATAAACGAACCGATGCCAGCAAAGTAGCATTTTTTTATCTGTCTGAATTTGCCAAAAAAAATAATTTTTTATTTATTGATTGTCAACTACCCACCACCCATCTTGCAAGTCTCGGTGCAAACGAAATATCACGCGATGATTTTCTTGATTTACTTGCCGATGCTATGGAACACCCCACATACAAAAATAAATGGACTTTAACATAATTTATCTTTTCTGATTTATAACACATTTTTTTTATTGTAAAATATATTTTTCGAATTACTTTTGTGTGCGATTTGCATTTCATTGCGATTTGTAATATTTTATTGTTAACCTTTTATTAAAAAAAACATGACTACAAAAAACACTTTATTACTGTTTCTGTCATTAGCCCTTTTATCGTTATCGGGGTGTAACAATCAACAGAACAAAAAACAACAATCAAACGACATTTCGGGAGATTTAATAATCTTTCATGCAGGAAGTTTATCAGTTCCTTTCAAACAAGTAGCAGCGGAATTTAAAAAAGAGCATCCCAACGTAAATATTCTGCCCGAAAGTGCAGGAAGCGTAAAATGTGCCCGCAAAATTGTTGACCTTAATCGTCCTTGCGATATTATGGCAAGTGCTGACTATACAGTAATTGACAATATGCTTATTCCCGACTACGCATCGTGGAATATTAAATTTGCAAGCAACGAAATGTGTATTGTTTATTCAGAAAAATCAAAACATGCCGAAGAAATAAATAAAGATAATTGGTATGATATTTTACTAAAAGACGATGTTATATATGGTCGTTCAAACCCTAACCTTGATCCTTGCGGATACAGAGCGATAATTGTAAGCAAACTTGCCGAATTGTATTATTCAAAACCTGAACTTGCCGATAAAATATTGTCGAAAGATAATTTATATATCAGACCAAAAGAAGTTGACTTGCTTGCATTGCTCGAAGCAGGTACTATTGATTATATTTTCTTATATCGCTCAGTTGCTCAACAACATAATTTAAAATATTTGATATTACCCGATGAAATAAATCTTAAATCACCCGAATTTGCCGATTTTTACAAAAAAGCATCGGTTGATATTGCAGGAAAAACACCCGACAGTAAAGTTACAAAGCACGGCGAACCAATGGTTTACGGTATTACAATACCTAAATCGTCGCCCAACCCCAAAGCTGCAATGGCTTTTGTTAAGTTTTTATTGTCAAAAGACAAAGGAATGGCTATCATGAATAAAAACGGTCAACCATCGGTTATTCCTTCAAAAACTTCATCGTATGACAATTTACCCGATGAACTTAAACAATTTGCAACAAAATAAATAACTAACCTACAATTTTAACACTATAAGAAAAATGAGGATATTTTTTACATTTTTATTACTAAGCATTATTTACAGTGCTTCGGCTCAATTTTACATTGACGGACAAATTCGTCCTCGTTACGAATTTAGAGACGGATA
>CAYRJP010000001.1:9781-42452 GCA_964424425.1 uncultured Bacteroidales bacterium
CTCAATTTTACATTGACGGACAAATTCGTCCTCGTTACGAATTTAGAGACGGATACCGTAAATTTAGAGATTCAACATCAACTCCTGCAAATGTTATTTCACAACGCAGCCGAATATGTTTTGGTTACAAACATGACAGTCTTGAATTTAAAGTATCTTTTCAAGACGTGCACGCTTGGGGAGATATGGTTCCAAAAAAAATAAAATCCGGATATATAGGATTACACGAAGGATGGGTTAAATTCAAATTTAAGCATAATATCTACTTTCAAATTGGTAAACAAGAAGTTTTTTACGACAACAAAAGACTGATGACAAATGCCAATTGGAATCAGATAGGTTTTACTCACGATGCTATGAGATTGGGTTACAAATCGAAAAAATTTGAAATAGAAACCGTATTTGCCAAAAATCAAACATCGGCATATTTTGGAAATATTTATATTCCCGAAATACCAATGTATAAAATGCTAAATACCTTGTGGACATCGTATAAATTCGGCAAAAAAAACAAAGTGTCTTTTCTTGCTCTTAGCGATTTAAGACAAAAGAACGATACTGTAAATACCGACTATGTGCGATTTACATTAGGACCTATTTTAAATATGAATTTTAAAAATATAGGTTTTGATTTTAGAGCATTTTATCAAGGCGGAAAATTACAAAGCGGTCAAGATGTATCGGCTTATTATCTGAATTCTGATATTAAAATTCCGATAAATAAAATAAAAGCAACAGTTGGTTTTGAGTTAATGTCGGGGACAGATGCCACAGACACAACAAATACCACAAGCAATGCTTTTGATATTATGTACGGAACACGTCATAAATACAACGGTCAGATGGATTATTTTTCGACTCCGTCAACCACAAAAGGTTCCGGTTTGATTGATATTTATGCAACTGTAAACTATCCTGTTTCTAAAAAAATGTCGGTAGGAGGACAGTGGCATTATTTCAGTCTGCAAAACAACTATGTTGATGCAAGCGGCAAAACTGTCTCAAAATATTTAGGCAACGAATTTGATTTTACGACAAAAATAAAATTCAATAAAATTGTAAGTCTGAATTTGGCATATTGTATGATGTTCGGCTCTGAAACAACAGAGTTATTCAAAGGTGGTGACAAAGATTTATTTAACTCATACGGTTATGCAATGCTCACTATCAAACCAAGATTGTTTGAATCAAAATAATCTTTTAAAAAAAGTAACTATATAAAGTACTTTCATATTTAAACCTACAAAAAAAGCTGTCTTTTCAGACAGCTTTTTTATATCATAATAAAACATATTACTTACGAATATTTGCTTGAGCAGCAGCTAAACGTGCAATAGGCACACGGAACGGAGAGCAAGAAACATAATCCATTCCTACACCGTTACAAAACTCAACTGATGAAGGTTCTCCACCATGCTCACCACAGATACCTACTTTTAAATCGGCACGAGCATCTCTACCTTTTTTAGTTCCCATTTCAACCAACTGACCTACACCTGTTTGGTCAAGAACTTGGAAAGGATCGTTTTTCAAGATACCTTTTTCGATGTAAATAGGTAAGAATTTACCTGCATCATCACGAGAGTAACCGAATGTCATTTGAGTAAGGTCATTTGTTCCGAAAGAGAAAAACTCTGCTTTTTTAGCAATTTCATCGGCAGTTAAAGCTGCACGAGGAATTTCAATCATAGTTCCTACCATATAATCAACTTCAACACCTTTTTCTTTCATCACCTCAGTTGCAACTCTGCGGATAATCTCCTCTTGCATTTCAAATTCTTTAACTGTTCCAATCAAAGGAACCATAATTTCAGGCTTAGGATTCAATCCTTTAGCTTTTAAGTTACAAGCAGCTTCAATAATTGCACGAGCTTGCATCTCGGTAATTTCAGGATAAGTATTACCCAAACGACAACCTCTATGACCTAACATGGGGTTAAATTCGTGTAAAGATTCAACTTTTTCTTTAACTATTTTAACATCAACGCCCAGCTTTTCAGCCATTTCTTGTTGAGCTTCGGGTTCGTTTGGTGTAAATTCGTGCAATGGAGGGTCAAGTAAGCGAATAGTAACTCCAAAACCGTCCATAGCTTCAAGAATACCTTCGAAATCACCACGCTGAATAGGTAATAATTTATCCAAAGCCTTTTGACGACCGGCTAAATCATCGGCAAGAATCATTTCACGAACAGCCCAGATACGCTCTCCTTCAAAGAACATATGCTCTGTACGACAAAGTCCGATACCTTTTGCTCCAAAATCGCGAGCTACCTGAGCATCGTGAGGAGTATCAGCATTTGTACGAACATACATTCTTGTATATTTATCAGCTAAATCCATTATTTTACCAAAGTTACCCGAAAGTTGAGGAGTAATTGTTCCTACTTTTCCTTCGTAAACTTCACCGGTAGTTCCATTTAAACTCATCCAGTCACCTTCTTTGAAAGTAACTCCTTTGATTGTCATTGTGCGAGCTTTATAATCAACAGCTACATCGCCGGCTCCCGACACACAACATTTTCCCATACCGCGAGCAACTACTGCAGCGTGAGAAGTCATACCTCCGCGAGCTGTAAGAATACCTTCAGCAGCATGCATTCCACGTAAATCTTCGGGAGAAGTTTCAATACGAACAAGAACAACTTTTTCACCTTTAGCAGCCCACTCTTCAGCTTCATCAGCAAAGAAAACCACACGACCTGTTGCTGCTCCCGGTGAAGCAGGAAGACCTTTTGTCAAAGTTCTTGCAGAAACAATAGCTTCTTTTTCAAAAACAGGATGTAATAATTCATCTAATTTATTTGGGTCTTGACGCAATAATGCTGTTTTTTCGTCAATCATTCCCTCTTGTAACATTTCTACTGCAATACGCACCATAGCTGCTCCTGTGCGTTTCCCATTTCGTGTTTGAAGCATCCATAATTTACCGTCTTGAATAGTAAATTCAAGATCTTGCATATCTTTATAATGATTTTCAAGTTTATTTTGAACATCAAATAATTCTTTATAAGCATTTGGCATTGTTTCTTCCAACGAAGGATATTTTGAAGCTCTCTCCTCTTCAGATACTCCTTGCATTTTAGCCCAACGACGCGAACCTTCAAGAGTGATTTCTTGTGGTGTACGAACACCTGCCACAACATCTTCACCCTGAGCATTAATTAAATACTCTCCATTGAAAATATTTTCGCCTGTAGCGGCATCACGAGAAAAAGCAACACCTGTAGCAGAGTTATCACCCATGTTACCATAAACCATTGCTTGAACATTAACAGCAGTTCCCCATTCTCCTGGTATTCCTTCTAACTGACGATAGAGAATGGCACGCTCTGTATTCCAAGAATCAAACACAGCACAAACAGCTCCCCAAAGTTGCTCCCATGGGTCTGTCGGGAAATCTTTACCTGTTTGATTTTTTACAACAACCTTAAATAGTTTAACTAACTCTTGTAAATCTTCAACAGTAAAATCAGTATCTGACTTGTATCCTTTTTGCTCTTTAATTTTATCCATCTCTATTTCGAACGGGTCGTGCTCACCTTTTTCGGCTGCAACACCCATTACAACATCACCATACATTTGAATAAAGCGACGATATGAATCCCAAGCAAAACGAGGATTACCTGATTTTTCGGCTACTATTTTAACTGCATCATCATTCATTCCCAGATTCAACACAGTATCCATCATACCGGGCATTGATACTCTTGCTCCTGAACGAACAGAAACCAATAAAGGGAATGCCTCTCCCTTAGAACCGAATTTTGCATTCATTACTTTCTCGGTATTCGCAATTCCCGCTTCTACATCCGCTTTAATTAAATCAACCACTGCATCTCTACCCAACTCATTATATTCGGTACAAACTTCGGTTGTAATTGTAAATCCGGCAGGTACCGGAACTCCAATTAAATTCATCTCTGCAAGGTTAGCTCCCTTTCCGCCCAACAGATTCTTCATATCTGCTCTACCTTCGGCTTTTCCGTTTCCAAAAGTATAAACACGTTTTTTCTGTGTCATAATAATTAATTTTTAAATTATTTTCATATCATATAAAACATTGTCACTAAACAATGTTTTTTAGCAGAACAAAATTAAAATATTTTAACTGATTTCAAGTAAGATTTTTTAAAATATTTACTCTATGCAACACAACTATAAATAAAAAAACATTTATCAAATAGATTTCTTAAAATTTAATATCTATTTTTAGAATATAAATCACCAATATGCGTTACTTTATATAAGTAAATAACATTATTTTAAACAATTAACACCTTAATTTATTATGAAAAACATTGTAATCTTAGTTTTTATTGCTTTTATGTTCAGTATGTGTACTTCAAATCAAAAAGCAAAAGAAGAACTTTTAACAAAAAACGACAGTCTTCAAAGATTGGTAATCAACAAAGATTCTGCACTATATGCAGTTATTAATACTTTTAATGAGATTGAAGATAATTTGCAATCTATTAAGGAAAAGGAAAATATAATATCATCAACTGCTCAAGATGCAGAAGACAACCGCTCAAGAGAGCAAAAAATAAATGATGATATAAATATGATTTATAACTTAATGAAAGAGAATAAAAATAAAGTTAGATATCTGCAAAGACAACTAAAGAATGCTAAAATTAAAAATAAAGATTTAGAAAACACTATTAAAAATCTTCAAGAGAGATTAGCTGAGAAAAATGAAGAGATTCTTAATTTACGCCGCTCTCTTTTAGATATGAATCTTAAAATTGATGAACTTACTTATTCTATGGACTCTTTAAACTTTGATATTCAGGTTAAATCGGAAATTATAAAAGCTCAAGAAGAAGACCTTAATACCGGTTATTATCTGTTTGGCACAACCAAAGAACTTAAAGATTTACAAATTATAAATAATAAAGGTAGTTTTTTAGGCACAAAAAAACTAAATCAAGATTTTGATAAAGACCATTTTACAAAAATTGACATAAGAAACCAAAAAACTTTTGTTTTTAATGATACAAAAAAGATAAAAATTATAACTTCACATCCATCAGGCAGTTATACTATTTATGGAGAAAAGCCTGTTGATAGCTTAGTTATTAATAATATTGATGATTTTTGGAGTATCTCAAAATATCTGGTAATAATGATTAATAAATAATTTTAAATTCAAGAATCTATCTAAAAAGTAGTCATTACGAACAAAAGAAATAAATTTCTTAGCTGATAACAGTATTTTTTTCAAACAAATTACTGCATATCTCACTTTCGTAATGACTATTTTTTTATTCTTAGACAGTTTTATAAAAATATTAGATATCATAAACAAAAATTACAGCTACATTACCACTATAAAAACACTACTTTTACTATTTTATTAACTCTTATAATAATTACATTAACTATTTTCTTGATAATTTAAAAAATCTAAATTATATTAGATTTCTTAAAATTTCAGATAACTAACTCAATGTCGTTACAACAATTGTTATTACAAAAATTTGATACAACTCATGAAAATTTTTTTATGAGTATATATCCTGATTTTAAAAGATATATCAATATAAATTTTGGTAACGGTCACAATTATTTTTCGGTATTACCCAAAACAAATTGTTATATTAACGATCCAAATCCCGAGGTAATTGATTTTTACAAAAATATTTCTGATGCCAATTTACTATCTGAATTAAATAAAATCAGTGATGCATGGCTGTTATTAGGGCATTTCAGCAAATTATCGGCAAAAGAAATTTATATCTCTTTTGAAGATTATATAAACAATATAATAACTTCCGAAGATATTAAATATATGGTGCAAGCCATTATTTTTATGAATATCAATAACGATGCTTTTAATTTATTATTTAATAAAGATTTTATTATAAGTATTGATTTATTTACCAAATCATTAATTAATAATACCGTAAATCAACTAAAAAAGATAAAAAGCATTACAGATATTTCTCAATCTACACAAAATGAGTTTGAAATTATAATAGAAACCGGTCTCAGAAGAGGTTTTTTTGAACATTTTCAAAATTTAATAAATCTTCAAAACACAGGACTTATTGACTGTATATCAGACATTAAAAGGTGTTCTATTTGGTTCTTTTTAGGAAAAACATCAAAAGGAAATAAAATAGTTTATGACGATGATAATAATTTAAAATGTCAATACAGCGGGAAGTCTTCAAATTCTATTTCGTTAAAGTCTATTATCGAGAAATTTGAATCTTACGAAATAAAAGAGTTATTTAAAAGAACAACTTTTTATAACTCATCTATTACCAAATTTATAGATGATATTAATATAAAAGAAGATGATGTGATAATTGCCGATTTCAGAACCAACAAACAATACACCCCTATTCAAAGTGATAATATTTATTTTAACGATATCATTTGTTCTATAAGTTTACTTATTGCATCTAATTATAATTGGATTTGTTATTTTAACAGTAAAGTTTTATTTGACAAAATAAAAGATAAGAGTGATTTTATTTTGCTTAATAATGCTGATGAATATATTTTATTACCTTCAAAAATAAAAATGCCCACTTAAAATTAAGCAGGCATTTTTAATATTATTAATCTAAAGATTTTAAATTTTCTTATATCCGTAGATGGCATTTTCACCTAATTCTTCTTCAATTCTCAACAACTGATTGTATTTAGCCATACGGTCGGAACGGCTTAATGAACCTGTTTTAATTTGACCTGAATTAGTAGCAACAGCAATGTCGGCAATTGTAGAATCTTCTGTTTCTCCCGAGCGGTGACTTGTTACGGTAGTAAACCCTGCACGGTGAGCCATTTCAATGGCATTTAATGTTTCAGTTAATGTTCCTATCTGATTCACCTTAATAAGAATAGAGTTAGAACATTTTTCTCTGATACCGCGTGCCAAATATTCTACATTAGTAACAAAAACATCATCGCCAACAAGTTGGATTTTATCACCTAATTTTTCGGTTAAAATTCTCCAACCTTCCCAATCGGCTTCATCCATTCCATCTTCAACAGAATCAATAGGATATTTTTCTACCAACTGAGCAATATATTCCACTTGCTCTTCGCGTGAGCGTTTTGCTCCTTTTTCACCTTCAAATTTAGTGTAGTCATATACTCCGTCGGTATAAAATTCTGAGGCAGCACAATCTAAAGCAATAGTAACATCTGCCCCCGGCTTATAGCCTGCATTTTCGATAGCTTTAATAATTGATTCCAAGGCATCTTCTGTGCCTTCCAAAGCCGGAGCGAAACCACCTTCGTCACCAACGGCAGTACTTAAACCTCTATTATGAAGAACTTTTTTTAAACTGTGGAATATTTCAGCTCCCATTCGTAATCCTTCACGAAAGTTAGGAGCACCAATAGGACGAATCAAAAATTCTTGAAAAGCAATCGGTGCATCGGAATGTGAACCACCATTGATAATATTCATCATCGGGACAGGCAGTGTTACCGCATTTGTTCCACCTATGTAGCGATACAAAGGCAACTCAACATATTCGGCTGCAGCCTTAGCACAAGCTAAAGAAACACCAAGAATAGCATTTGCTCCAAGATTACTTTTAGTTTTAGTTCCGTCGAGTTTAATCATTGCATTGTCGATACTAACCTGTTCGGTTACATACATACCAATAATTTCGGGACCAATCTTTTTATTTACATTCTCAACAGCTTTTAGAACTCCCTTGCCTAAGTAACGTGATTTGTCACCGTCACGTAATTCCAAGGCTTCGTTTTCACCTGTTGAAGCACCTGATGGAACAGCTGCTCTTCCTACGATTCCACTCTCTAAAGTAACTTCTACTTCGATAGTTGGATTTCCGCGAGAATCTAATATCTCACGTGCATGGACATTTTCAATAATTCCCATAATATTAAATTTTTGAGTTTTGATTTTTGAGTATTTTAGAACTACAATAATAACAAATACTACTGCATTTATCACTATTATAGTGAAATAATTATTAACAATAATTCATAAAAAAAGGGATAAATATAAAGAATTTATCCCTTTTTTGTATATCAAAAAGAATGATTTTACTCTTTATCTTCAGATTTTTCTTCTTTTTTATTATCAGTCTCCTCTGCCGCTTTTGCTTGTTCTTCAACCTTAGCTTCTTCTGTTTTGTTTTCTACTTTGGGAGTTTCAACTTTTTCAGTTTTCACTTCTTCGGTAGCAACAGCTTCAGGTTGTTGAACATCAACATTTTCTGTTTTATTTACAGTAGCAGTTTCTGCTTTAGGAGTAGTTTTTTTACCACCTCTTCTTCTGCGAGAAGTTGATTTTTTAGTTTCTTGTTTTGCCTGAGTATAACTTTCATTATAATCAACCAATTCAATAATACACATTTCTGCATTATCACCCAAACGAGTGGCAGTTTTTAATATTCGTGTATAACCTCCCGGACGATTAGCTACTTTTACAGCTACATCTCTAAAAAGTTCGGCTACACTCTCTTTATTTTGAAGATAACTAAAAACTACTCTTCGTGAATGTGTTGAATCAACCTTTGATTTTGTAATCAAAGGCTCCACATAACTTCTTAAAGCCTTAGCTTTAGCCACTGTTGTATTAATTCTCTTGTGAAGGATTAATGATGAAGCCATATTTGCCAACATGGCATTACGGTGAGCGGCTTTTCTTCCTAAATGATTAAAACTTTTATTATGTCTCATCTCAATTATTCTTTCTCAATTTTATACTTACTGATGTCCATTCCAAAAGTAAGATTCATTGAATCTAACAAATCTTCAAGTTCAGTTAACGATTTTTTACCAAAGTTTCTGAATTTCAAAAGATCATTTTTGTTGAAAGTACACAAATCACCTAAAGTATCAACATCTGCAGCTTTCAAACAGTTCAAAGCACGAACTGAAAGATCCATATCAACCAATTTTGTTTTAAGTAACTGGCGCATGTGTAATACTTCTTCATCAAATTCTTCTGCCTGATATTTATCATCAGAGTCGAGAGTAATTTTCTCGTCAGAGAATAACATAAAGTGATAAATAAGTATTTTTGCTGCTTCTTTCAAAGCATCTTTAGGATGGATTGACCCATCAGTTTTAATTTCAAACACAAGCTTTTCGTAGTCTGTTTTTTGTTCAACCCGATAGTTTTCAACAGCATACTTAACATTGCGAATAGGAGTATGAATAGAATCTAAAGCAATTACACCAAATTCTGCATCAACAGGCATATTCTCTTCAGAAGGCACATAGCCACGTCCTTTGTTGATGGTTATTTCCAATTGTAATTTCACAGAAGGTTCTAACTTACAAATTACCAAATCAGGATTTAAAACTTTAAAACCTGTAATAAAGCGAGCTATATCACCGGCAGTAAAAACATCTTGATCGGTAATGGTAATAGAAACCTTTTCGTGATCAATTTCTTCAATTTGTTGCTTAAATCTAACTTGCTTAAGATTTAGTATTATTTCGGTAACATCCTCAATTACTCCGGGGATTGTAGAAAATTCATGTTCTACACCTTCAATTTTTACGGTAGTAATTGCAAAACCTTCCAATGAAGATAACAATATTCTGCGTAAAGCGTTACCTACTGTATTACCATATCCCGGTTCCAATGGTCTGAATTCGAATTTACCTTGATAGTCATCCGCATCCAGCATTATAACTTTATCGGGCTTTTGAAAAGCTAAAATTGCCATAATATTAATTATTACTTAGAGTATAATTCTACGATTAATTGTTCCTTAATATTTTCAGGTATCTCATCCCTTTGAGGAACATTAAGGTATTTACCACTTTTAGCATCACTATCCCATTCTAACCAAGGATATTTGCTGTGGTTTTCACTTGCCAAAGCATTAGTTATTACTTCTAAAGATTTAGATTTTTCTCTAATGCCAATTATCTGACCCGGTTTTAATGTATAAGAAGGTATATTAACAACCTCGCTGTCAACAGTTACATGTTTGTGAGAAACTAACTGACGAGCAGCTGCTCTTGTAGGAGCAATGCCAAGACGATAAACAACGTTATCTAATCTTGATTCTAATAGTTGTAATAAAACTTCACCGGTAACACCTTTGCTTCTGTGAGCTTTTTTAAACATGTTGGCAAATTGCTTTTCCAATATACCGTAAGTATATTTAGCTTTTTGCTTTTCTTGAAGCTGAATACCGTATTCAGAGGTTTTTCTACGCTTCTTGTTTAATCCGTGTTGTCCCGGAGGAAAATTTTTTCTTTCAAAATATTTATCCGGTCCGTAAATCGGGTCACCAAATTTTCTGGCAATCTTTGTTTTTGGTCCAATATATCTAGCCATCTGCTAAAATTTTTAATCAATTCAAAATTAAACACGTCTCCTTTTAGGAGGTCTGCAACCATTGTGTGGTAATGGAGTAACATCAACAATCTCTACCACAGCAATACCTCTATTGTGTATTGTTCTGATTGCAGATTCTCTACCTGTTCCCGGTCCTTTCACAAAAACTTTTGCTTTACGCATACCTAAATCATAGGCTACTTTTGCGCAATCTTCTGCAGCTACTTGTGCAGCATAAGGGGTATTTTTCTTAGAACCCCTGAATCCATTCTTTCCGGCTGACGACCACGAAATTACTTGTCCATCATTATTCGTAATTGAAATAATAATATTATTAAATGACGAATGAATGTGCACTTGTCCGCTTGCTTCAACCTTTACAATCTTTTTCTTTGTAGTTTTAGACTTTTGTGCCATAATAACTTATCTCTTATTTAGTAGCTTTCTTTTTATTCGCAACGGTTTTCTTTCTACCCTTACGTGTACGTGCGTTATTTTGGGTATTTTGTCCTCTTACAGGTAATCCTATACGATGACGAATACCGCGATAACAACCAATATCCATTAAACGTTTAATGTTTAACTGTATCTCAGAGCGAAGCTGACCTTCCAACTTATATTTTTCATTAAGTATTTTACGCAATGCTGCTATTTCTGAATCAGTCCAATCTTTCACTTTTGTATCGAAGCTGATATTTGCTTCTTGAAGAATTGAACGAGCAGTACTGTGACCTACTCCAAAAATATAGGTAAGTCCTATTTCTCCTCTTTTATTCTTTGGTAAATCAACACCAACTAATCGTGCCATAACTAATTTTTAAATTTCGGTTTGCAAAGTTAATTAAATTATCCTTGACGTTGCTTAAATTTTGGATTTTTTTTGTTAATCACATACAAACGCCCTTTTCTTCGTACGATTTTACAATCAGAACTACGTTTTTTTATTGATGCTCTTACTTTCATCTTTTAAGTTCTTTTTATTTGTATCTAAATGATATGCGCCCCTTAGTTAAATCATAAGGTGACATTTCTACTTTAACTTTATCTCCGGGTAAAATTTTTATATAGTGCATACGCATTTTACCTGAGATATGAGCAGTAATAACGTGCCCGTTTTCCAGTTCTACACGAAACATTGCATTACTCAATGCTTCGATAATGGTACCATCTTGTTCTATTGAAGCCTGTTTGGCCATAATACTTTTGTTTTTTTTGTTTATTCTCAGATTATTATTAAATATTACCTAATTGTAATATTTTTTAAGTTCAATCTTGTCTAGTGAAAAACACCGACTTCAAAAAAAAGAATTTTAATAATTGTGCAACTCATTTTTTATTAAAATCTTCTTTTACGATTGTCTTTTTTTTATTAATTATCAAAGAACTGCGTAATTGAATTAAATAATTGAACGACCACCTTTAATGCGTCCGCTCTTCATTAATCCATCGTAATGTCTCATTAATAAATGACTTTCGATTTGTTGAAGTGTATCTAAAACAACACCAACCATAATCAAAAGCGAAGTACCACCATAGAAATAAGCAAAGCTTCTTTCAACACCTCCTATCATGGCAAAAGCCGGCATAATTGCAACTAATGCCAAGAAGATTGAACCGGGTAAAGTTATTCTTGACATAATAGTATCAAGAAATTCCACAGTTTTTCGTCCGGGTTTTACTCCGGGTATAAATCCACCATTCTTTTTCATATCTTCAGCCATTTGTGTCGGATTAATAATAATAGCTGTATAGAAATATGTGAAAAGAATAATTAAGATTGCAGTAACAAAGTTATACCAAAATCCTGTATTGTCAGCCAAAGCAGCAGCTATTCCGGTTGCTGTATCACTTTGTGAAAAACCAACTAATACTATTGGTAAAAACATTATTGCTTGAGCAAAGATAATCGGCATAACACCGGCAGCATTAACTTTTAACGGAATATACTGACGAACTCCGCCGTATTGTTTATTACCTACAATTCGTTTTGCATATTGAACAGGTATCTTTCTTGTTCCTTGAATTAACAATATAGATATACCAACAACAATAGCCAAAGCAATCATTTCTACAATAAACATTACCAAACCACCACCTTGTTCGTTGATTCTTGAAACAAGTTCAACCCACAATGCAGACGGGAGTCTTGCAATAATTCCAATCATTATTATTAATGATATTCCGTTACCAATACCTTTGTCGGTAATACGCTCACCCAACCACATTACAAACATGGTACCTGCTGTTAATATAACAACAGAAGAAACTGTAAAGAATACACCGGTTAATGCAAAGGCTGAAGCCGGTAACTGTGCATGTAAATTAGCCAGATAACTTGGAGCTTGTAATAATAAAATTAATACTGTCAAATATCTTGTAATCTGATTAATTTTTCGTTGACCGCTCTCACCTTCACGCTGTAACTTTTGAAAATAAGGAACAGCCATACCCAGAAGTTGAATAACAATTGAAGCTGAAATATAAGGCATGATACCCAATGCAAAAATTGATGCGTTGGAAAATGCACCTCCCGAAAACATATCTAATAGCCCCAACACACCGCTTGATGTTTGAGATTTAAGAGCTGTTAATTGAGAGGGGTCAATACCCGGAAGTACCACTCTTGACCCTAAACGATATATCAATATAAGCCCCAAAGTGTTTAACAAGCGAGCTTTTAAATCTTCAATCTTCCAGATATTCTTTAAGGTTTCTATAAGTTTCTTCATTTATTTTAATTTACAAAGTTACTACTGTGCCTTCAAGTTTTTCTATAGCTTCAACAGCTGATTTAGAAAAAGCATGAGCTTTAACTTCTAACTTCAAGGTTAATTTTCCGTTACCGAGAATCTTAATTAAATCGTTTTTAGAGCATAAACCATTATCTCTTAATGCTTGCACATCAACTGTAGTAAGATTTTTAGATTCGGCTAAACGCTGAATATCTCCGATGTTAATTGCTTTATACTCTTTTCTGTTGATATTCTTAAAACCAAATTTAGGAACTCTACGTTGCAATGGCATCTGACCTCCCTCAAAACCGATTTTTTTAGAATATCCCGAACGAGACTTTTGTCCTTTATGTCCGCGTGTTGAAGTTCCACCACGTCCGGAGCCTTGACCGCGTCCTATTCTTTTACGTTGTTTTGTAGATCCTTCAGCAGGTTTCAAATTACTTAAATCCATATCTGAAAATATTATTTAATCTCTTCAAAAGAAACTAAGTGTTTAACTTTATTTATCATTCCCATAATCTCAGGAGTACTCTCTTGCTCAATAGTATGACGTATTTTACGCAATCCCAATGCTTCAAGAGTAGCTTTTTGACGCTTTGTACTTCCTATTTTACTTTTAATCTGTGTTATTCGTACTTTAGCCATGTCTTAATTTTTTTTATCCTTTAAAGATTTTCTCTAATGAAACTCCTCTTTGATTGGCAACTGTATAAGCATCACGCATTTCTAACAATGCTGCTATTGTAGCCTTAACAACGCTATGAGGATTTGAAGATCCTTTTGATTTTGCAAGACAATCTTTTACTCCTACACTCTCAAGAACTGCACGCATAGCACCACCGGCTTTTACTCCGGTACCACTTGATGCCGGAGAAACAAAAACCTCGGCTCCACCATAATGAGCAATTTGTTCATGAGGCAAAGTTCCGTTAATTACAGGAATTTTTATAAGATTTTTCTTAGCATCTTCAACACCTTTACTAATGGCAGTTGTCACTTCCTTGGCTTTTCCCAATCCGTAACCTACAATACCATTTTCGTCACCTACTACCACAATGGCTGAGAAGCTGAAAGTACGACCTCCTTTTGTTACTTTCGTAACACGGTTAATTGATACCAAACGGTCTTTTAACTCTAAGTCTGTTGTTTTTATTTTTCTAATACTAGACATAACTTCTATATTTTAATTCCTCCTTTTCTGGCAGCATCAGCCAAAGCTTTTACTCTACCATGAAATAAATATCCATTGCGGTCAAACACCACAGTTTTAATACCTTGTTCTAAAGCTTTTTTAGCGATTAATTCACCTACTTTTTCAGCTTTTTGAATCTTGTTTCCCTCAAATTCAGCTACTTCTTTATTCAAAGATGAAGCTGATACTAAAGTTTTTCCTTGAACATCATCAATTATCTGAACTGATATTTGTTTGTTACTACGGAAAACACTCATACGGGGCTTATCTGCTGTACCGCTAATCTTTGTGCGGATACGATATTTAATTTTTTGTCTTCTAAGTTGCTTACTGAAAGCCATAATAAAATGTTTTTACGTTTATGCACTAGCAGATTTACCAGCTTTTCTGCGAAGCTCTTCACCTTTAAACTTAATACCTTTACCTTTATATGGTTCAGGTTTTCTGAACGATCTTATCTTAGCAGCTACCTGCCCGATAAGTTGCTTGTCGATACTCTCTAGTGTTACACGAGGATTTGAACGACGCTCTGTTACAGCTTCTACTTTCACCTCTTTTGGCAACTCAAAGAATATGTTGTGAGAATAACCTAAGCTCATTTCAAGCATTTGCCCTTTAGATTCAGCACGGTATCCAACACCTACAAACTCCATCTCAATTTTATAACCTTCAGATACGCCTATTACCATATTATTAATCAATGAACGATATAAACCGTGCATTGATTTATGAGGCTTTGACTCTGTTGGTCTTTTTACTACAACCTGATTATCTTCTATTTTGATAATCATTTCAGGATGTACTTGCTGCTGCAGTTCTCCTTTTGGCCCTTTTACTACTACCAAATTGTTTTTGTCAACAGTTACTGTTACTCCATTTGGTATAGCTACAGGTAAATTTCCTATTCGTGACATTTTCTATTTTTTTAATAAACGTAACACAAAATTTCTCCACCCACGTTCTTAGCTTTGGCAGCTTTACCTGTTAATACTCCTTTTGAAGTAGAAATGATAGCTATACCAAGACCGTTAAGAACTCTGGGTAATTCTTTAGCTCCTCTGTACTGACGCAATCCCGGAGAACTTATTCTCTGTAATTTCTTAATCACAGGTTGTTTTGTATTGGTATCGTATTTCAAGGCTATTTTAATAATTCCTTGAATATTATTATCTTCAAATTTATAATTTAAGATATATCCTTGTTCATAAAGAATTTTGGTAATATCTTTTTTAATATTTGAAGCCGGTATCTCAACAACCTTGTGCTTTGCCATTTGGGCATTGCGTATTCTGGTTAAATAATCTGCAATTGGATCTGTCATTGTTTTTTTCTTTAATATTTTACCAACTTGCTTTTTTTACTCCGGGGATTAACCCTTTTAAAGCCATTTCTCTAAAAGAAATCCTACTAATACCAAATTGTCTCATATAACCCTTTGGTCTTCCTGTAAGATTACAACGATTATGCAAACGCACCGGTGATGCATTTTTTGGCAATTTTTGAAGGCCAATATAATCTCCCTCTGCCAGAAGTTTTTCACGTTTGGCTGCATACTTGGCAACCATTCGTTGACGCTTTACTTCGCGAGCTTTCATTGATTCTTTAGCCATAATTTAGTTCTTTTTAAGATTTTTAAAAGGTAAACCGAATTCTCTAAGCAAAGCAAAACCTTCTTCATCTGTTTTTGCCGAAGTAACAAAAGTGATATCCATTCCTAAAATTGTATTGATTTTATCGATATCAATTTCAGGAAAAATAATTTGCTCTGTTATACCGAATGTATAATTTCCTTTTCCGTCAAGTTTACTGTTAATTCCTCTAAAATCTCTGATACGAGGTAAAGCAACTACAACTAACTTTTGAAGAAATTCATACATTTTATCTCTGCGTAAAGTAACTTTAACACCAATAGGCATCTTTTTTCTAAGTTTAAAATTAGAAATGTCCTTTTTAGACAAAGTCTTAACAGCTCTTTGTCCGGTAATCATAGTTAACTCTTCAGCAGCAACGTCAATTAACTTTTTATCGGCTATTGCTTTTCCGACTCCTTGATTAATTACAATTTTTTCCAATTTTGGAACTTGCATAGGAGTCTTGTAACTAAACTCTTTAGTTAAAGCAGGAATAATTTCTTCCTCATACTTTTTCCTAAGTGCTGGTTTGTACATTACTTTATCTCCTCCCCGGATTTTTTAGAATATCTTACTAATTTTCCATTATCATTCAATCTTCTACCTACTCTAGTTGGTTGGTCAGAAGAAGGATCCACTATCATCAAATTTGATATATGAATGGGTGCCTCTTGCTTAATTATCCCCCCTTGAGGATGGTCAGCATTGGGTTTGGTATGCTTAGATACCATATTTGCCCCTTCTACGATAGCACGTTGTTTTTCTACCAAAACTTCAAGGACTTTTCCTTTGTGTCCTTTTGATTCGCCTGATAAAACTACAACGGTATCACCTTTTTTTATATGCAATTTTTTACGCATAATCTTACTCTTTAAAATTACAATACTTCAGGTGCAAGTGAAACAATTTTCATGTAATTATCACGTAGTTCACGTGCAACCGGTCCAAAAATACGTGTTCCACGAATTTCACCTGCTGTATTTAATAATACACAAGCGTTATCGTCGAAACGAATATAAGAACCATCACTTCTGCGAACCTCTTTTTTAGTTCTAACTACAACAGCGCGACTAACAGTCCCTTTTTTCATTTCTCCACCGGGAATAGCACTTTTAACCGTAACAACAATTTTATCACCTACAGAGGCGTATCTTTTTTTACTACCTCCCAATACGTTGATAACTAAAACAGTTTTTGCACCGCTGTTATCAGCTACGTTTAATCTGGATTCTGATTGTATCATGGTTACTTAACTCTTTCAATTATTTCAACTAATCTCCAGCTCTTTGTTTTACTCAAAGGTCTGGTTTCCATCACTCTAACAGTATCACCAATATTACATGTATTCTCTTCATCGTGAGCATGTAGTTTGGTAGTCTTATTGACGAATTTTCCGTATATCGGGTGTTTCACTTTACGTTTTACGGCAATTACGATGGATTTGTCCATTTTATTGCTAACGACAACACCAACACGTTCTTTTCTAAGATTTCTTTTATTTTCCATCGCCAAAATTATTTTTTCTCATTTATTTGTCTCATCCTCAATTCTGTTTTCAATCTGGCAACATCTCTCCTTGCATCTCTAAGTTTATTAGGATTATCAAGTGGAGAAACAGCGTGATTTAAACGCAAACGAACCAACACATTTTTAAAATCGTCAATTCTTTCTTGAATCTCTTGAGTTGACAACTCTTTAATTTCCGAAGCTTTCATACTCATTAATTTGAAGTTTCAACATAGTCTCTTCTTACCACAAATTTGGTCTTAATAGGAAGCTTTTGAGCTGCCAAACGAAGTGCTTCTTTAGCTACTTCGTAAGAAACACCTTCTGCTTCTATAATAATACGACCCGGTGAAACAGGGGCAACAAATCCTTCCGGTGCACCTTTTCCCTTACCCATACGAACCTCTGCAGGTTTTTTAGTAATAGGCTTATCGGGAAATATGCGAATCCAAATTTGACCTTCACGTTTCATGTAACGAGTCACAGCTTGACGAGCTGCTTCTATCTGCCGTCCGGTAATCCATGTTTCTTGTAAAGCTTTAATTCCAAAAGAACCAAAAGCTAATTGATTACCTCGCTGAGCATTTCCTTTCATCCGTCCTTTTTGAGAGCGACGGAATTTGGTTTTCTTTGGCTGTAACATCCTAAATCTCTTTTACGATTATTTCTTACGTTTTTTAAATCCCTTCTTTTGGTTTGATGCGGCAGCTATATTTGGAGAAAGGTCGCGTTTTCCGTAAACTTCACCTTTCATAATCCAAACTTTAATACCAATTAAACCAACTTTAGTTAATGCTTCAACCTGAGCATAGTCGATATCAGCTCTTAGGGTATGTAACGGAATGCGTCCTTCTTTATAGATTTCTGCACGAGCCATTTCAGCTCCACCTAATCGACCTGATATTTGAACCTTTATACCTTCTGCTCCAATTCTCATTGAAGAAGCAATAGCCATTTTTACAGCTCTACGATAAGAGATACGACCTTCTAATTGACGAGCTATACTGGTACCAACAAGGAATGCATCGAGTTCCGGTCGTTTTATTTCAAATATATTTATTTGAACTTCCTTTTTGGTAATCTTTTTTAACTCTTCTTTTAGTTTATCAACCTCTTGTCCGCCTTTACCGATAATAATACCGGGGCGAGCTGTATTAACAGTAATTGTAATTAACTTAAGCGTGCGTTCAATAACAATTTTTGAAACGCTGGCTTTTGCTAAACGAGCATAAAGATATTTTCTTATCTTATCGTCTTCTACTATTTTTTCAGAATAGTTGCTACCACCAAACCAGTTTGAATCCCAACCTTTAATGATACCTAATCTATTTCCTATTGGATTACATTTTTGTCCCATCTATTCGTTATTTTCGTTATTTTCACTATTACGGCTATCAACAACTAAGGTAACGTGATTAGAGCGTTTTCTGATTCTGTGAGCTCTACCTTGCGGAGCAGGACGTAATCTTTTTAAGATACGTGCAGAATCTACTTTTATCTCTTTAACGTATAAGTCTGACTCTTCAATACGAACACCTTCATTTTTCTGTTGCCAGTTTGCTATTGCCGAAAGCAATAACTTCTCAAGCCTACCAGAGGCTTCTTTAGGACTGTAATGAAGAATATTTAAAGCCTTATTAACTTCAACACCTCTTACCATATCAGCAACAATGCGCATCTTACGTGGAGATGTAGGGCAATTTTTTAAAATTGCATAGCTTATGTTCTTCTTCTGCTCTTTTAACTGATTGGCTTTATTTCTTTTTCTTGCACCCATTTTACATCAGATTAAAATTATTATTTTTTCTTTCCTCCATGACCCCTGAATTGACGGGTTGGGGCAAATTCGCCAAGTTTATGACCAACCATATTTTCAGTGATATATACTGGTATAAAACGGTTCCCGTTATGTACTGCGATAGTATGCCCAACAAAATCCGGAGATATCATCGATGCCCTTGACCAGGTTTTAACTACGCTTTTCTTTCCTGATTCATTCATCTCTAAAACTCGCTTTTCGAGTTTGTAGTGAATATATGGACCTTTTTTTAATGAACGACTCATATCTACTTATTTTATTTCTTTCTTCTTTCTACAATAAACTTATTCGATACTTTTTTCTTAGCACGAGTTTTATAACCTTTAGCAGGTAAACCTTTACGTGAACGAGGATGACCTCCTGAAGCACGACCTTCTCCACCACCCATTGGGTGATCAACAGGGTTCATAACAACACCACGTACTCGCGGACGACGTCCTAACCATCTTGAACGTCCGGCTTTACCCGACTTTTCAAGTCCATGATCAGAATTACCGATAGCTCCGATTGTAGCTCTACAAGTAACCAATACCATTCTAACTTCCCCTGAAGGAAGTTTTACTGTAGCGTATTTCCCTTCGCGTGAAGTAAGCTGGGCAAATGTTCCGGCACTGCGAGCCATCACTCCACCTGCATTAGGGCGTAATTCAATATTATGAATAATAGTTCCTAAAGGTATCTCTGATAAATACAATGTGTTTCCAATTTCAGGAGCAACTCCTTTTCCTGACATTATCTTCTGTCCAACTTCTAAACCGTTGGGAGCCAGAATATACCTTTTTTCTCCGTCAATGTAGTTAACTAGTGCAATTCGAGCACTACGGTTAGGATCGTATTCAATAGTTTTCACTGTTCCTTGAATACCATCTTTATCCCTTTTAAAATCAACTACACGATAACGTTTTTTGTGTCCACCACCTATATATCTCATTGTCATTTTTCCTGATCCGTTTCTTCCGCCGGATCTTTTCTTTGGACGTAACAATGATTTTTCAGGCGTATTAGTGGTAACTGTTTCAAAGTTACTTACCACTTTGTGTCGCTGACCCGGTGTAACGGGTTTCATCTTTTTTGCAGCCATGTTTTTTCTCTAAACTCTATATATTGCTATAAAAATCTATAACTTCTCCTTCTTTCAATGTAACAATTGCTTTTTTATAAGCATTTGTTTTTCCTTGAATAAAGCCTGCTTTTGTATATCTCGACTTAATTTTACCACCATAACGCATTGTGTTTACGGCACTAACTTTAACGTCGTAAAGACTTTCAACAGCTTTGCGAATCTGATATTTATTGGCTCTTCTATCGACAATAAAACCATAACGATTCATACTTTCAGCCATTGCCGTCATTTTTTCTGTTATGATTGGTTTTAATATAATATCCATAACTCCTCCTGTAATTAACCTAAGACAGATTCAATAATTTCTACTGACTTTTCTGTAATAATCAATGATGAAGCTCTCATTATTTGATATGTGTTTAACATATCGGCAGAGATAACTTCAGCACCTTGAATATTTCGCGACGACAAATATATATTTTTATTTGTATCGGCTAAAACTAATAACGATTTTTTATCGTTTACTTTCAAATTATTAAGCATTGCAGCAAATTCTTTTGTTTTTGGAGCTTCAAAATTAAAATCTTCAACCACAAAAATCTGATTTGCTTTTGCTTTATAAGTTAATGCCGATTTACGAGCCAACTGTTTAAGTTTTTTATTCAACTTAATTGAATAATCGCGAACTCTTGGTCCAAATACACGACCTCCTCCTTTAAATACAGGAGATTTAATGCTTCCTGCACGAGCTGTACCGGTTCCTTTTTGCTTTTTAATTTTACGAGTACTACCTTTAATCTCTCCGCGTTCTTTTGATTTGTGAGTTCCTTGACGTTGATTTGCAAGATACTGTTTAACATCAAGATAGATAGCATGATCATTTGGCTCCACAGCAAAAATGGAATCATTTAATTTTACCTTTTTACCGGTATCCTTGCCTGTGTTATTTAATACTTTCAATTCCATTATTTCTCAATTATTAAGTATCCACCTTTTGGACCGGGAACCGATCCTTTCACTAATAATAAATTGCTTTCGGGAATAATTTTCATTACTCTAAGACTAAGCATTTTAACTCTGTCTCCTCCTGTACGTCCTGCCATTCTCATTCCTTTAAATACTCTTGAAGGATACGAAGAAGCACCTAATGATCCCGGAGCTCTGTTACGATTATGCTGACCATGGGTAGCATCGTTAACACCGGCAAAACCATGTCGTTTTACAACGCCCTGGAAGCCTTTTCCTTTAGAGATACCTGTTATATCAAGCCAAGTATCATCATTAAATAATTCTACTGTAAGAACATCACCCAATTGATAATCTTCTTTAAAATCTGAAAACTCGGCTACTTTACGTTTAGGTAAAGTTCCTGCTTTCTTATAATGTCCAATTTGAGCTTTGTTAGAGTTTTTCTCTTTTTTATCCTCAAAACCCAACTGGATGGCACTGTAACCGTCTTTTTCAACGGTTTTCACTTGTGTAACAACACAAGGTCCTGCTTCGATAACCGTGCATGGAATATTTTTTCCCTCGGCACTGAAAATCGATGTCATTCCAATTTTTCTTCCTAATAATCCAGCCATTTCTTTTTAATTAGTTTTATCAAACTTTAATTTCTACTTCTACTCCGCTGGGAAGTTCAAGTTTCATCAATGCATCTATTGTTTTAGCTGTTGAACTATAGATGTCTAACAATCTTTTGTAAGAAGATAATTCAAATTGCTCTCTTGATTTTTTATTAACAAAGGTAGAGCGCAATACTGTAAAAACTCTTCTATGAGTAGGCAACGGTATAGGACCGCTAACAACTGCCCCTGTTGTTTTTACAGTCTTAACAATCTTTTCTGCTGATTTGTCAAGCAAGTTATGATCGTAAGACTTTAATTTAATTCTAATTTTTTGGCTCATTTTATATCTGTCTTTATAGTAATTCTACTTTTCCTTTTACTTCTTTAAGAACTTCTTCGGCAATATTTTTAGGAACTTCGGCATAATGTGAAAATTCCATTGAAGAAGTAGCTCTTCCTGATGTAATAGTTCTTAATACTGTAACATAACCAAATTTCTCAGCCAATGGAACTTTTGCTTTTACAACTCTTGCTCCGGCTTTAGCTTCCATTCCTTCAACTTGACCTCTACGTTTGTTAAAATCGCTGATAACATCACCCATATACTCTTCGGGTGTTACAACTTCAGCATGCATAATTGGTTCAAGTAAGATAGGCTTAGCTTTTGCTGCTGCTGTTTTAAATGCTTGGCGAGCACAAATTTCAAATGAAAGTTGGTCTGAGTCAACAGGGTGGAAAGAACCATCAAATAATTCAACCTTTAAACTGTCAACGGAGAATCCTGCCAAAGGTCCGTTTTTCATGGCTTCTTTAAAACCTTTTTCTACAGCAGGAATATATTCTCTCGGTATATTACCACCTTTAATAGAATTTATAAATTGTAAACCTTCTTCACCTTCATCGGCAGGTGAAATACGAACCTGAATATCGGCAAATTTACCACGACCTCCGGTTTGTTTTTTAAATATTTCACGATGCTCAACAGTAGTAGTAATAGCTTCTTTATAAGCTACTTGAGGCTTACCTTGATTTACTTCTACTTTAAATTCACGCTTTAAACGATCAACAAGTATTTCAAGGTGAAGTTCACCCATTCCGCTAATAACGGTTTGTCCTGAATCTTCATCTGTTTTTAATTGGAAAGTAGGATCTTCTTCTGCTAATTTAGCTAAAGCTACATCCAATTTATCCATATCCTTTTGTGTTTTAGGCTCAATAGCCACACTAATTACAGGATCGGGGAAAGTCATACTTTCTAATGCTATAGGATGTTTTTCATCGCATAAAGAATCTCCTGTTCTGATATCTTTAAAACCTACTGCTGCACAAATATCTCCTGCTTCAACAACATCAATAGGGTTTTGTTTGTTGGCATGCATTTGATAAAGACGTGATATACGTTCTTTTTTCCCTGTGCGAACATTATAAACAGTAGAACCTGCTTCTAATTTACCACTATAAACTCTCATAAATGCCAAACGACCAACATAAGGGTCGGTAGCAATTTTAAAAGCTAAAGCAGCAAACGGCTCGGTTACTTCAGGTTTTCTTAATTCTTCTTTATCTGTTTTAGGATTAATGCCTTCTACGGCATCAATATCTAACGGACTTGGCAAGTAAGCTATTACAGCATCTAACAGACGCTGAACTCCTTTATTTTTAAATGCAGAACCACACATTACGGGAACAATAACCTGCTCTATTGTAGCACGACGAATTACTTCTCTCATTTCGTCTTCAGTTATTGATTCCGGATCTTCAAAATATCTTTCCATTAATGTATCATCAAGCTCTGCAACAGCTTCAATTAGTTTTTCTCTCCATTCGGCAACAGTATCAACCAAATCATCAGGGATAGGCACATACTCATAGCGAGCACCCATTTTCTCATCATCGTGCCAAACAATAGCTTTATTTTCAATTAAATCAATCACGCCTTTAAAATCAGCTTCAGCACCAATTGGTATCTGAATAGGCATTGGATTTGCATTTAATCTTTCTCTGATTTGAGAAACTACAGAAAAGAAATCGGCACCTACTCTATCCATTTTATTTACAAATGCAATACGAGGAACCTTATATTTATCGGCTTGACGCCATACTGTTTCAGATTGTGGTTCAACACCACCCACTGCACAATAAACAGCTACAGCACCATCAAGAACACGTAACGAACGCTCTACTTCTACGGTAAAGTCAACGTGTCCGGGTGTGTCAATAATATTAATTTTATGTTCTACATCTTGATACTTCCAAAAGCAAGTTGTTGCTGCTGAAGTAATAGTAATACCCCTCTCTTGTTCCTGCACCATCCAATCCATGGTTGCAGCACCATCGTGTACCTCTCCTATTCTATGTGTTAAACCGGTATAAAACAGAATACGCTCAGTTGTTGTGGTTTTACCCGCATCAATATGAGCCATAATTCCGATATTCCTGGTTAATTTTAAATCTCTTGCCATCTTATTTAATCTCTCTCTCTATTTCTGTAAATATATTAGAATCTGAAATGTGAAAATGCTTTGTTAGCCTCAGCCATTCTGTGTGTTTCTTCTTTCTTTTTAAATGCTCCACCCTCTTCGTTGTGTGCAGCAATAATTTCGGCGGCTAATTTTTCAGACATACCTCTACCGCTACGCTTACGAGCAAATAGTATCATATTTTTAATACTGATAGAAACTTTACGTGAATCACGAATTTCCTGAGGTATCTGAAATGTTGCACCTCCAACACGACGACTACGAACCTCTACTTGAGGAGTCACATTTTGCAATGCTTTTTTCCAAATATCAAGTGGCGACAATTCGCTGTCTTTCATTTTCTTACCCACTAACTCTAATGCATCATAAAAAATTTGATAAGACAAATTTTTCTTTCCGTCAACCATTAAGTCATTTACAAAACGAGTAACCAATGTATCGTTAAATTTTGGATCCGGTAATAATATCCGCTTCTTTGGTTTTGCTTTTCTCATCTCTATTCTGTATAAAATCTGTTATTTCTTAGGTTTTTTTGTACCATATTTTGAACGTCGTTGTGTACGTCCTTCAACACCTGATGTATCAAGAGCACCACGTACAATATGATAACGAACTCCCGGAAGGTCTTTTACCCTACCGCCTCTAATTAACACTATTGAGTGTTCTTGCAAATTATGTCCTTCACCGGGAATATATGAGTTAACCTCTTTCCCGTTGGTTAAACGAACTCTTGCTACTTTACGCATAGCCGAGTTAGGTTTCTTCGGTGTAGTTGTATATACACGTGTGCATACGCCGCGTCGTTGCGGACATGAATCTAATGCCGGAGCCTTACTTTTTCTTTTAAGGTCGGTTCTTCCTTTTCTTACTAATTGTGATATCGTTGGCATATTAAAAATTTATATTACATTTTACTCCACAAAATCGGTTCGCAAAGGTAAAAAAGTTTTTTTTTAATTCAATAAAACAATGCAAATATTTTGATTTTTAGGTAAAAAAGTGTTTTTTTTAGGTATAATGTGGCTTCTGAAACAGTTAATAATGTATTAGAAATAAAAAAAATTTATGCTTTTTTTATTATTTTACATAAAAAGCATCATTTTTTTACCTAAATCGGTTACTTATTTACTGATTATAATAATCTAAAAATATAATGAATCTCTTTTACTGTGAATCAGCGTTGTTTTGTCTTTTTTCTTGCGACTGATTATGGGTATCTGATTGTTGTTTTTGTTTTATGTTTCGTCTTCGATAAGATCTTCTTTTAGTTTGTTTACCTGCTTGTTTGTTTTCGGAAATTTCTTTTTCGTGAGAATTCTCTTTAAGTTCATCTTTATTTTTACTTAAAGGTTTATTCTTTTTTACTTCATTCTTTATGTTTTGTGTTTTTTTATTTTTTTCTCTTTTTAAGAATCTTATCTCTTTCTCAAAAGTTGAGTTATACTTACTTATTGTTGTTGCAACATCGTCGCTCAAATTACTGAGATATGCCCGTGTCACTTTTTGATTGTGCGATATTCTGAAATAATTCACAATAGACATCACTAATGCGGCTACTGCTATTACAAGAATTAGCAGTATTACAATTTGCATGTTTTCAGCATTTCCTGTATTTGAAGTTTGTGCAAATATATTTTTTGATATAATAATATATGTAATTAAGAAAAAAAGTTTTTTTATCATTTTAATTTTATTTTAAATTATGAAAAATAAGAAAAAAATATTTGACCTATCCAAAAATAGATAAATAGCCCTGTCACATCGTTAGTTGTTGTGATAAATGGTCCTGTTGCCAAAGCGGGGTCTATTTTTATTTTATTAAGAGCCAAAGGAACAAATGTTCCGAACAGCGAAGAGAATATTATTACCGAAAACAGTGCGGTGCTTACCGAAAATGTAAGTGCATAGGAATCGCTGGTAAGGAAATTGTAAATAAAAGCAAGTAATCCTAAAAACAATCCTGTAACTATCGCTACACTCAATTCTTTTAGTAGTTTTTTCATTGTAGTTTCAAGTCCCAGTGTTTTGTTTGCCAACCCTTGCACTATAATTGACGATGACTGAATACCAACATTTCCGCCGGTAGCGGTAATCATAGGAATAAAAAAAGCCATTGCGGGATAAAGACTTATTTCATCGCCGAAGTTTCCCAACACTCGTGCCGACAATGTTCCGCCAAATAGCCCGATTAACAGCCACGGAACTCTTGCTCGCGTAAGTTGAAAAACATTATCGGAAGCCTCAACATCGCTACTGATACCCGAAATCATCTGATAATCTTTTTCGGCTTCTTCTTTTATCACATCCACGACATCGTCGATGGTAATTCGCCCTTTGAGTCTGCCTATGCTGTCAACAACCGGAAGTGCCACAAGGTCGTATTTATCCATAATATTTGCAACTTCCTCTGACTTGGTATCGGTTTTTACCATTATAATATCGGTATCGCAAATATCTTTAATATGTGTATCGCTTGAAGCAATAAGCAATTTTTTTAAAGGCAGAGTTCCTTTCAGCATCTCACTATCGTCAACCACATATACAAAAAAGATATCGTCAACATCTTCGGCTTGTTTACGAATCTCTTCCATACATTTTGATACTGTCCAATTTTCGTTGACAGAAATAAGTTCGGTAGCCATTAATCCACCGGCAGTATCTTCATCGTAGCTCAACAAATCGACAATATCGCCCGCTTGCTCTACATCACTTACGTGAGATAATACTTCCTCCTGCTTTTCTTCGGGCAGCTCTCCGATAACATCGGCAGCATCGTCGGAATCCATATTATCAATAAATACCGATGCAATTTCTTTACTTGACAAATGTTCAAGAAATTGTTCACGCACATCTTCTTCAAGTTCAACAAGCACATCGGCAGCATCTTCTTTGCCCAATTTTGAGTAAACATAATGGGCTTCATCAATTGTTAACTCATCAAAAACCTCCGCAATATCGGCAGGATGCAACTCTTTGATAAGTTCACGAACAATTTTATCGTCTTGCGATGCTATCGACTCTTTTAATTTGTCAAGAAAATCTCGCGTTAATTCAAAATGCATTATTCTAACTGTTTTTATTTTCCGATAACATATTTTCAATTAAAACTGTCAGCTCAATAAATTGTTCAACAGAAAGCTGCTCCGGTCGTTTTTTGAAAATATCATCTTGCGACTTCAAATTTAATAAAATTGGCTTTAAACTGTTAGATAAAGTTTTTCGTCGCTGATTAAAACTTGTTTTTACTATTTTAAAAAACAATTTTTCGTCACATGAAAGTTTATCTCTGTTATTACGTTTAATACGTATTACTGCCGATTTAACTTTCGGTGGCGGACTAAATACATGCTCGTGAACAGTAAACAAATACTCTACGGTATAAAATGTTTGCAACAACACACTTAGTATTCCGTATGCTTTGGTTCCGGGATTTGATGCTATTCGCTCAGCTACCTCTTTTTGAAACATACCCACAAGCTGTGGAACTTTATCACGATTTTCTATTGCCTTAAAAAGTATTTGACTTGATATATTGTAAGGAAAATTACCTATTATGTATATGTTCTCGGTAAAATATTTTTGTAAATCAAGTTTTAAGAAATCGCCTTCGATTATATTTTTTGTTAAATCAAAATAATTATCTTTTAAATATGCAACAGAATCTCGGTCAATCTCTACCACATATAATTTATCGGTATATTTTTTCAATAAATGTTCGGTAAGCACTCCCATGCCGGGTCCTATCTCCAACACATACCCGTCTATCTCTCCGATGAAACTATCGGCTATGTTTTTTGCTATATTTTTATCGGTCAAAAAATGTTGCCCAAGATGTTTTTTTGCTCTAACTTTATCCATTTAATAAAATTTGCCGCAATTTACATCAATTTATTTTAACCTTAAAAATTATTCAAAAAGATTAAAGATTATAATATTATATTTATTAATAGTTCGTTAAATTTTTAGTCACAAATACTCAAATATATTGATTTATAAATAGTTAAATAATACAAAAATCACACTGCCACCTATTTAATAATCAGCACATTACACATATATACAATGAACTATTAATTTATGAAAATGTCATTTTAAATATAACATCATGTATTTCACTTAACTCATCATTCATTATCAAAAAGCATTTATATGTAATTACTTTTTCGTATCTTGTAATTTTAAACTTATGTATATAATAAGCATTGCTTAATATTTAAAAATTGTAGCTAATTTATAATTTCTATCTCGTGAATAAAAAAACACAAAATATAATAGATAAAGAATTTAGTTTGTATTTTTTACTTTAAATCACTTTTAATTAAAGCATTTCAAAATATTATTTTTTTTATTTATTAACTGTTTAACCTAATTTCACAACGAACTATTGTAATATAAGATTATTTGAAATAAAATCTTATTAAAACACATAATTATTTTTTATAATAAAATATTAACTAATATGACAAACAAAAAAAAAATTAAGAAATCTAAATTAATTTATACTGATTTAAATTTCGATTTTTATGAATATGAAAAAATACTTTACCAATTATTTAACAATAAACTTGACAAGGAAATAGGTATTTCAATATCTCAAAATAGGTTTTCTTTTAACATCCCAGTTGAATACTTATATATTAAAGCTTTAAAGACAGAACAAAATAAAATTGTTGCTGCACTATCATTTAACACTAAACTTTACAAATATAAACAATTTGAAAAATTCGGATTTATCTTACCCCCTGAATTAGTTAATTCTAGCATTGAAGTAATAATTGCTTTTTCAATAGATAAAACAAATACATTTTATCTACTAAATAAAATTAGAAATATTTTTAAAAATACCTTAATAAAATACAAAAAAACCAGCATAATTGCTACTGCTTCTGAGCATTTAATAAACTTTTATAAACGTATTGGATTTGAAGTAATTAATAAAAAAGTATATAAAGAAACAAATAAATTTTTATTACTATACAAAAAATAATCATGAAAGAAGATGTTTCTACTATTTTTAAAAAAGTAAGAAAAGCTCAATCCAGTCTAATGAGATTACATCAAAAAGAAATTGATGAACTTTGTGCTGCAATTATATGGGAAGCAGTTCAGGACGAATTTGTTAAAAAAATTACAAAATTATGTTTTAAAGAAACACAATTGGGAAATATACCAGATAAGATATACAAATTTCATAATAAACTTAGAGGTGTATTGTTTGAAATGCAAAGCGAAAAGTCTATAGACTTAATTCAGCATGACAAAAAAAAAGGGATAAAAATATTTGCTAAACCTGTTGGTGTTATTGTATCTTTATTACCACTAACAATTCCTGACATATCTCCTTTTGTTAATGCTATTTCTGCTATTAAAGGAAGAAATGCTATCATTTTATCTCCACATCCAAAAGCTGTAAAAACAAATTCGTTAGCTGTTGGTAAAATTAAAGAAGTATTATTAAAACACAATATTCCTGAAAATTTAGTTTATACATTTAACAATATTTCTAAAGAATTTACAAACAAACTAATGAAAACTGCAGATCTTGTATTGGCAACAGGAGGAAAAAAAATTATTAAAATTGCTCATAAATCAGGCACTCCTGTTTATGGAGCAGGACAGGGAAATTCTGTGTCAATAATTGATGAAACTGCTGACATAAACGATGCTGTCTCTAAAATAATAAAATCAAAAACATTTGATTTTGCAACCAGTTGTTCATCAGAGAACTCTTGTATTGTTCAAGAAAATATTTACAATAAATTTATGGATTTAATGATTGAAAATGGTGCATATTTTTTAAATGCACAAGAAAAAGAAAAACTAAAAAAATGCTTATGGATAAATGGGAAGCTAAATCCAAATATTATTGCTAAATCTGCAAATAAAATTTCAAAATTTGCTGGTATTAATATACCTAACAAAACTAAGATACTAATTGTAGAAGAAAGTGGTATTGGAGAACATTTCCCTTTTTCTGGTGAGAAATTATCAATTGTACTAACAATATATAAATATAAGTACTTTGAATCTGCTATAGATTTAGTAAACAAAATTACTAATTATCAAGGAGCTGGTCATTCTTGTGGAATTCACTCATTCAATGAAGATAATATTAATAAACTTAGTCAAAATGTAAATGTAAGCAGAATTACTATTAGACAACCCAATTCATTATCAAATAATGGCTCTTGGACAAATAATTTCACAATGTCAGTAATTTTAGGATGCGGAACTTGGGGAGGAGGAATTTCAAATGATAATATCAACTGGAAACATATGATAAATTATACTAAAGTATCTTATCCAACAAAATCAAAGAAAGTTTCAGACCTTGAGTTGTTTGGTTTTAAAAACAAATAAAATTTAAATATTAAAAATAATGAATAAATATATTTTACATGAATGGTGTATTCAGAATGATTTCGTTCATAATACTATATCAAAAGCTAACGGAATCTTTTTTTGGGATAATACTGGTAAAAAATATTTCGATATGTCATCTCAATTTGTTAATTTAAATTTGGGTTATAATAATCAAAATGTCATAAATGCTATTATCAAACAAGCTAACAGCTTACCTTATATTGGATCATCATTCTATTTAGATATTCGAATTCAGGCAGCACGAAAAATAATTGATATTGCTCCCAAAAATATGAGTAAAGTATTTTTTACTAACTCTGGGGCAGAATCAATTGAGAATTCAATTAAGATTTCAAAACAATTCTCAGGTAAAAACAAAATAATTTCAACATATAATTCATATCATGGAGCCTCATATGGAGCAGCAAATCTTTCTGGTGAGTCACGAAGGTTTGCTGTAGAACCTGGAATTCCTGGTTTTATAAAATTCTTCAATCCTAATAAATACAGACCTTTTTGTGAGAAACTTACTGAACCTGAATTAACAAATTTACATTTAAAATATCTAGAAGAATTAATAATATCAGAAAATAATGAAGATATTGCAGCTATATTTTTGGAAAGTATTATTGGATCAAATGGTGTTATTATTCCTCCTTACGGATATTTGAAAGGAATTCGTAAACTATGTGATAAATACAATATCTTGATGGTATGTGATGAAGTTATGACTGGTTTTGGAAGAACCGGAAAATGGTTTGCTTTTGAACATTGGGGAATACAACCAGATATAATTACTATTGCAAAAAGTATAACAGCAGGATACATCCCTTTTGGTGGTGTAATTGTATCAGAAAAAATTGAAAATTATTTTAACACTAATTTTTTAAGTTGTGGCTTAACTAATAATTCACACCCAATCGGTTGTGCAGCCACTGTTGCAGCAATTTCTGAATATAATAATAAAAAACTCATTAATAATTCAAAAAATCTGGGAGATATACTAACTCTTAGTCTTAAAGAACTTAAGTCAAAATATTCTTGTATTGGTGATGTAAGATCTATTGGCTTATTTGGTGGAATTGAATTTGTAAATTCACCAGAAAAAAAAGATCCTATTACAATTAAAAATCTAGACACAAAACAATCTATGAAATTTATTTTGAAAATATTAAAAGAAAATGGTATATGGACTTTTTTCAAGAATAATGTTTTAATTATAGCTCCCCCACTAATAATACGACAACAAGAACTACAAGAATCTTTACAAATAATAGATAAAGTAATATCTAAAATTTGAAAATGGTTTCTAAAATTAGTAATTTCTTAAAAATATCTCATTGTTGTTAATCTAATAAGAACATAAGCTCTGCTGGAAAACATTATTAGTAATCAAATTAATCTCATATGATAAAGAAAAAACTCTATAAAGGATATTACATAATATTTTTTTGCTCAAAAAAAATCATTTGTAGTAACATATCCGATACTCATTTTATTTTTAGTGTTCCTTCAGAATTATAAAACTAACCTGAAATACTAAAAAAGCGAAACTTCACAGTTCCGCTTTTTTGTATCTAAAATGAAATTACTTTCTATTGATACTCACTAATCGGAGCACAGGTGCAAACAAGATTTCTATCGCCGTAACCGTCATCAACTCGTGCTACTGCAGGCCAAAACTTATTAAATGTCACCCAATCCAACGGATAAGCTGCACGCAATCTGCTGTATTTGTGGTCCCAATTATCATCACTACATTCCAATGCCGTATGTGGAGCATTTTTAAGCAAATTATCGCTTGCATCGGAAACACCGTTTTTAATTTCAATAATCTCTTCCATTATTGAAGCCATTGCTTCAGCAAATCTGTCAAGTTCTTCTTTGCTCTCACTTTCGGTAGGCTCTACCATAAGTGTTTCGTGAACAGGAAACGAAAGTGTAGGTGCATGATAACCGTAATCCATCAAGCGTTTTGCCACATCAACAGTTTCCACGCCGTATTCCTGACGGAAATGGCGACAAT
>CAYRJP010000001.1:42552-47354 GCA_964424425.1 uncultured Bacteroidales bacterium
CGTTTTGCCACATCAACAGTTTCCACGCCGTATTCCTGACGGAAATGGCGACAATCAACTATCATTTCGTGACCTACACGACCTGTTGCTCCGGTATATAATATTTTAAAGTTTTCTTTTAATTTTTCAGCCAAATAGTTAGCATTAAGAATAGCCATTTTTGTTGATTCAGTTAATCCTTCGGCTCCCGACATTTTAATATAAGCATGAGTAATAGGCAATACAAAAGCACTTCCGTAAGGTGATGCCGATACTGCTTCTATTCCGTTTTTACCGCCGGTTTCTACCACAGGATGTGATGGTAAAAATTCTTTAAGATGTTTGGCTACTCCGATAGGTCCAACCCCGGGTCCGCCTCCGCCGTGAGGTATGGCAAATGTTTTATGGAGGTTCAAATGACAAACATCAGCTCCAATTAATCCCGGACTAGTAAGTCCTACCTGAGCATTCATATTTGCACCATCCATATAAACCAATCCACCGTTATTGTGAATTATATCCATCATCTTACGAATTTCAACTTCAAATACTCCGTGAGTTGACGGATAAGTAATCATAAATGAATGAAGATTATCTTTGTGTTCTTCGGCTTTTGCTTTAAGATCATCAATATCAACATTTCCACGTTCATCGCAAGCTACAACCACTACTTTGTTACCTGCCATAACAGCACTTGCAGGGTTTGTTCCGTGTGCCGACGAAGGAATTAAAACAATATTACGATGCCCCTCTCCTCTTGATTTGTGATACTCACGAATTACCATTAAACCTGTATATTCACCTGCCGCTCCTGAATTTGGCTGAACCGACACAGCCGAAAATCCTGTTATCTCAGCTAAATCATCTTCAAGTTCTTTAATTAAAATTTGATAACCTTCGGCTTGATCTTTGGGAACAAAAGGATGAATATTTCCCATTTCAGGCCAACTTAGCGGCAACATACTTGTTGCAGGATTAAGTTTCATTGTGCAAGAACCTAACGAAATCATTGAATGAGTAAGAGAAATATCTTTACGTTCAAGTTTTTTGATGTAACGCATCATCTCAGTTTCGGAATGATACATTTTATAAACAGTCTCCTCTAAAATAGGACTGTTACGTAAAAATATCTCATCAAAAAATACTCTTTCGTTAACAGATTCAACAACTTTATTTTTATTACCGGTTAATATTTCAATGATTTTATTAACATCGGCAACAGAGGTTGTTTCGTCTAAACTAATACCTATTGTTTTATCATCAATAAACCTGAAGTTCATCTTTTCTTTGACTGCTTTTTCTGTTACAGCTTTTGCATCTGCAACTTTAACTTTTAAAGTATCAAAGAAATCTTTATTCTCTTGAGTTATTCCGGCTTTTGCCAACGACTCGTTAAGTTGTCCCGTAAGGTTATGAATTTTATAAGCAATATTTTTTATTCCGATAGGTCCGTGATAAACAGCATACATTCCTGCCAAAGTAGCTAAAAGAGCCTGTGCGGTACAAATATTTGAAGTAGCACGTTCACGTTTAATATGCTGCTCGCGTGTTTGTAATGCCATACGTAAAGCATGATTTCCATTTCTGTCAACCGATACTCCGATAATACGTCCGGGCATGCTACGCTTAAACTTTTCGCTTGTGGCAAAATATCCCGCAGAAGGACCTCCATATCCCATAGGAATACCAAAACGCTGAGTTGTGCCACAAACAATATCGGCTCCCCATTCTCCCGGAGGAGTTAATATGGCAAGACTCATTAAATCGGCAACAACAGTAAACATGCTTTTATTTGCATGTGCCTTTTCAGCAAATAATTTATAATCTTCAATTGATCCGTCGGAATTAGGATATTGAACTATTGCACCGAATATTTTATCATTAAAATCAAATATCTTGTAATCACCTGTTACTATCTCTATACCAAGAGGTTCTGCCTTTACACGCAATACACTTAATGTTTGTGGGAAAACTTTTTCATCGACAAAAAGTTTATTTCCTTCGTTTTTCACAAATGAGCGGTCGCGTTTATTAAACATCATAATCATAGCTTCAGAAGCAGCAGTAGCCTCATCCAACAACGATGAATTTGCTATATCCATTCCCGTAAGGCTGATTACCATTGTTTGAAAATTAAGCAAAGCCTCTAATCTGCCTTGCGAAATTTCAGCCTGATAAGGTGTATAAGATGTGTACCAACTCGGATTTTCAAAGACATTACGCAATATTACCGAAGGAACTACTGTATTGTAATATCCCATTCCGATATACGTTTTGTAAATTTTGTTTTTTGAAGCAATATCTTTTATATAGTTTAAATATTCGTATTCCGACATAGGCTCAGAGAGTTTCAACGGCTCTTTTGCCAAAATATCCGAAGGAATGGTTTGCTCAATAAGTTCATCAATAGATGATACTCCTACTGTTGACAACATGCTGTCAATGTCTGTTTCACGTGGTCCTATATGGCGTGAAATAAATTTATCTGAATACATATTATTTTGTTTTATATAAAAAAATTATGTTTAAATAAAGTGCAAAATTAAAAGTTATTACTAAATGCAAAGATTATTATCAGTAAAATAATAATATGTTAGAAAACAACCGGCAAAAATTATCATAACAAATTCTATACCTGTTTTTTGTTTTAAGATAACACAAACAATATAGTTTTATTACAGACATCAATTTATGTATCGGATTATTTTTTATCTTTGACAAACAAAACATTAAATTAAACCTAATAAACATGAACACCAATACATTACAAATAAAATTACTGATAATAGGATTTATATTTATTGCATCAAATAGTTTTGCACAAGAATATACTTTGTGGTTTCGCGATGGTAAAATAAAAACCATAAAAAATTATTCGCTTACTGATTCGTCGTATTATGAAGGACAAATAAAGTTTACAACATCAAACGGAAAAACAAAAACAAAATATCTCGAAGATGTTTTTTCGGTTGTTAACAAATCGGGTAACGAAAAGATTTTTTATACTCCCAACGAAAATTTAGGCGAAACACTTTCAACATCACAAATGAAATCGTATGTTTTGGGACGACAAGATGCTCTAAATACAAAAATATCACCCATAATTTTCATAGGCGGAATAGTAACGGGAGCAGCAGGTGCTTTTATTCCTCAACCCGAAATTAAAACTAACAACGGCAGCTTTCCTCTGCCTTTGGGTATTTTTGTTCCTGCAACTTATGTTGTTGTAATGGGTGCTACCCCTCCTACAGCCGAAAAACTAAGTCAAAAATTTCCCGACAAAGCCGGTAACGAACCTTATTTGATGGGATATCAAGAGGGAATACGAAAAAAACGCGTAAAAAACAGTTTGATTGGTGCAGGAATTGGTTTTGTAGCGGGGATTGTTACTCTTATAGCAATAAATTAAATATTCTTTTGAAACATTAAAGGATTTTTAACTTTAACGATTTTCTTAACGAGAATTTAAAAAAAATAAGGTTTTCACCGCTAAGACGCTAAGTCGCAAAGGTTTTTTAACTTTCAACTTTATAAACTTTCAACTTTCAACTTATTAAATTATCTACCACTTTTCCTTTCTGTCCATATCGCGTTTCATGTCTTTTTGTTTGATATCTTCGCGTTTATCAAATTTGCGTTTTCCGCGAGCAAGGGCAATATCTATTTTGGCAAGACCTTTTTCGTTTATAAAAAGCAACAACGGTATCAGGGCGAAACCTCTCTCTTTAATTTTCTTTTCAAGTTTACGAATTTCCTGTTTGGTAAGCAGTAACTTCCTGTCGCGACGTGGCTCGTGATTAACATACCCGCCAAGGTCGTATTCGGCAATATGCATGCTTTTTATATATACTTCACCACCAATAAATGTGCAATACGCTTCGGTAAGACTTGCTTTTCCTGCTCGTATCGACTTTATTTCGGTGCCCGTGAGTTGAACTCCCGCTGTATAGGTTTCTACAATCTCGTATAAAAATGTTGCCTTTTTATTCTTTATTCGTATGTTGTTATTTCGTGCCACTTTTGTTTTTTCTGAAAGTTTAATAATAAAGTGTCGCAATTTATAAAATATTTTCTACATACTGTTTAGAAAGAAACCGGATAATTTTTTTATATTGCTTATTGGTAAAAATAAGCATTGAAATGAAAGTTACACTGATTGTTGTAGGCAAAACCGATGAAAAATATCTTGAACAGGGTATTGATAAATATTTAAAAAGAATAAATAAATATCTGCAATTTGATATTGATACTATTCCCGACATTAAAAACTCAAAGAATATGAGTACCACTGTGCAAAAAGAGAAAGAAGGCGAACTTATTCTTAAAAAAATTCAACAAGGCGATTATGTAATACTACTTGATGAAAAAGGCAAAACATTTACATCAAAAGAATTTGCATCTCACTTAAATTCAATTTATGTTTCGGGATATAAACGATTGATTTTTGTTATCGGAGGTCCCTATGGATTCAGTAATGATATTTACAACCGGTGTAACGGAAAAATATCACTGTCGAAAATGACTTTTTCGCATCAAATTATAAGGTTGATTTTTGCTGAGCAATTTTACAGGGCTCAAACAATTTTAAAAGGAGAACCGTATCATCACGAATAAACTACCGTTATTACGAAAATAGAATCAATTTCTATTGAAAACTAAAATGCAGAAAAGAAATAGAATAATAAAATTGCAGATTACAGGAAAATATAAATTACTGATTATTATACACTAATTTTAACGTTAGTGTAAAGATTTTAAGAAATATAAAATAAGGATTGTATTTTTGTTAAATGGAAAATTCTGAAATTAAGATTTATAAAACA
>CAYRJP010000002.1:0-5037 GCA_964424425.1 uncultured Bacteroidales bacterium
AAAACCTTTTTGAATTCCTGTTGTTGATGCTGTTGATACTGCATAAATAAATCCTTTTGATAATTCATCAGTTTTTTTTATACGAGCTTCAGGTGTATTGGGTGATACCAAAAATACGGGAATGATATTGTATTTTTCAAAAACATCAATATATTCTTCTTCATAAACTTCAATAGGTAAATCGGGTAAAATAACACCGTTGATACCTATTGCAGAAATATCTTTACAAAAATTTTCTACTCCGTAACTTAAAACGGTATTAAAATATCCCATAAAAATAAGAGGAATATTTATCGTTTTTCTAATGTTTTTAAGTTCTGAAATTATTTTTTTCAGAGTAGTACCGTTTTCAAGAGCTTTACTGCTACTTTGCTGAATAACAGTGCCGTCAGCTAGCGGGTCGGAAAACGGAATACCTATTTCAATCAAATCAACGCCTTGCTTTTCAAGGTTTTCAATAATTGGCACAATAGAGTTTAAATTGGGATAACCCGCTGTAAAATATATCGAAAGAATATTATTTTTCTTATTCTTAAAAAGTTGATTTATTCGATTCATTTTCAATGTTATTTATTGTTTTTGAAAAAATTACCGTAAGCCTGCATATCTTTATCGCCACGTCCCGAAAGGTTTACTACAACGGTTTCGTTATTTTTAAAATTAATTTTAGATAGTGCCGCCAAAGCATGAGCCGATTCCAAAGCAGGAATAATACCTTCAAGACGTGTAAGTTCCATAGCCGCAGTAAGAGCTTCAGCATCGGTTGCTCTCATAAATTCGGCTCTACCTGTTTCAAACAAATTGGCATGCACAGGACCTATACCCGGATAGTCTAATCCCGCCGATATTGAATAAGGTTCAATAATTTGTCCGTCGTCGGTTTGCATCAATATTGTTTTACTTCCGTGAATAATTCCCGTAGTTCCTGCTGCGGTGGTAGCAGCTGTTTCGCCTGTTTCAAGCCCTTTGCCGTCAGCTTCAACAGTAATTAATCGCACCGATTTTTCGTTAAGAAAATGATAAAAAGCACCTGCGGCATTACTTCCGCCACCCACACAAGCAATTACGGTATCGGGCAATTGCGAACCTGTTTGCTCTTCGAGTTGTTTTCGCATCTCTTTGCTTATTACCGACTGAAAGCGGGCTACCATATCGGGGTACGGATGCGGTCCCACAACCGAACCGATAATATAATGAGTTTCATCGGGATGATTTATCCAGTCGCGAATAGCTTCGTTTGTAGCATCTTTTAAAGTTTTATTTCCCGATTCAACGGGAATTACTTTTGCTCCGAGCATCTCTATTTTCTCCACATTGGGCTTTTGACGAGTCACATCGGTAGCTCCCATAAATACAATACATTCAAGACCTTCGCGAGCACAAACCGTTGCAGTGGCTACACCGTGTTGTCCTGCTCCGGTTTCGGCAATTATACGTTTTTTGCCAAGATGACGAGCTAATAATATTTGCCCTATCGTATTATTTATTTTGTGCGAGCCTGTATGGTTTAAATCTTCGCGTTTTAAATATAAATTAATATTGTATTTATCCGATAATTGCTTTGAAAAATACAAAGGCGAAGGTCGTCCTACATAGTTTTTAAGTAACGAGACAAACTCTTTTTGAAACGATTCGCTTTCAATTATTTTCAGATAATTTTTTTGTAAATTTTTTACATTCGGGTAAAGCATTTCAGGAATAAACGCACCTCCGAATTGACCGTAGTATCCTTTATTATTTACTTGATAATTCATTTTTAAATTAGATTTTTATTAAACGTTTTTAGTAACTATTCTACTATTTATCAATATGCTTTTTGGATATAGCATTATCAAATACTGCATTTTTTTGCAGAAAAACACTTGTTTTATTCTATTACAAATATCTGATTTTCAATCGAAAAAGTATTTCGGAGCGTTTTTATGTATCACGCCCCGAATATTAAGCCGAATATTATTTATGCAGAAAGCACGTTATTTGTTATTTTTGTTTTAAATTTTTTAACTAAATCAACATCTTTTAATCCCGGCTTTGTTTCAAATTTACTGTTAATATCAACACCTATCAAATTGACATAATTAAGTTTTAAGATTTCATCAGCATCATCAACCGATATTCCTCCGCTAAGAAAAAATTTATTGATATGAGCTATTTCATCCAACTTTTCCCAATTAAATTTTTTTCCCGAACCACCGTATTTAGGAGTTCTTGAATCAAAAATAAATGTAGAGCACATCTCTTTGTAAGGTTCAATGTCGGCTGCCGAAATATTATCATCTATCCTAAAAGCTTTGAAAACATCATATCCCAAATCTGCCAATTCCTTACAAAATTCAGGAGTTTCGTCGCCGTGAAGTTGCACAATGTTAAATTTAAATTCACGAGCTTTTTTAATGATAGTTTCAATAGAAGCATTTACAAATACTCCTATTTTTTTTGCTTTGATGTCGGGTAAAGCATCCGGATTTTTGTCCATGTATCTTTGTGACCCCAAATAAAAAATCATACCGATAAAATCAGGATTCACAATATTGTCCACCTCTTTAATATTTTGAGGGTTAATCATTCCGCATACTTTTAATAGTAAACTTTTTCCCATAAAAAAGATAAATAAATAGTTTTGATTATTAGGTTTAATAAAAATCTGCTCAATTATACAATTTTTTATTCAAATCTAATAATCATACAAGCATCTTTATAGCATTACTTCAATGAATTTATTGCATACTTTTGGCGGATTGTTAGATTTCATAAATATTTCTCCTATTAAAAAACCTTTGTATCCCGCATCTTTCAGCATCTTAATATTTTCAACGGAATCAATACCACTTTCGCTTATTTTAATAAAATTATCGGGTATCAGTTTTCCCAGTTCAAGCGATGTATTTATTTTTGTGGTGAAATTGTGCAAGTTTCTATTGTTTACACCTACAAAAGTTATATCGTCGCAAATATGTTTAAGTTCTTGACTGTTGTGAATTTCGAGCAACACTTCTAATCCGAATTGTTTTGCTGTCGAAGCCAAATGTTTTACATCAGCAGGCGACAAACAAGCTGCTATCAGTAAAATAACATCGGCTCCGTATCTGTCGGCTTCGGCAATTTGATATTTGTCAATAATAAAATCTTTCCGCAAAACAGGTAAAGTTGTATTATCGGTAACTTTTATTAAATCGGTAAGGCTTCCGCCGAAAAAGTTGAAATCGGTTAATACGCTTACCGCAGATGCACCGTTTTTTTCATATCCTTGCACTACTTTTACAATATCGGCATATCTGTTTATCCAATTTTTCGACGGCGATTTTCTTTTAAATTCTGCTATAATACCGCTTGCATTTTGTTGTAAAAGTTTACTTTTTAAAGAAAAATGTTCGCGTTCTCTTTTTTTATTTAAAATAATATCAAGCGGAAACTGTTTTTTTCTTTGTTCTACCTCTGTCTTTTTATTGGCAATAATTGTTTTTAGTATGTTTTCCATATTTTTTATTGTTAAAAATTTAGTTTGAAATCTCAATCATCTTTTTAAAAGCATTTAGTGCTTTCCCGCTTTTTATCGACTCATCAGCCATTGCTTTGCACTCTTCAATATCTTTTTTGTAATAATTTTGTAACGCAAAAGCCGCATTTACAGCAACTACATTATGTTGCCGATTTGTTGCTTTATTTTCCAAAACATTTATAAAAATTTTAGCTGATTCTTTAATAGTTGTCCCTCCTTTTATATCTTCGAACTTTATCATGTTGTATCCTGTATTTTCGGGGTTTAACAACAATTCACTATTGTTTGTTATTACTTTAAAATCAGTGGTTAGTGATATTTCGTCGTATCCGTCGAGACTATGAACAATTGTAAATTTTTTATCTCCTTTTTGATAAATATATCCGTAAAGACGAGCAAGTTCAAGACTGAAAACTCCTACAAGTTGATTTGTGGGAAATGAGGGGTTTACCATTGGTCCCAGCATATTGAAAAATGTTTTTACCCGTAAACTTTTTCTTATGGGGGCTACGTTTTTCATTGCGGGATTAAATAGCGGAGCATGCAAAAAACATATTCCGGCTTTATTAATTTGCTTTCGCAGATTATCTTCGTTATTTGTAAATTTATACCCGAAGTATTCCAAAATATTTGAAGAGCCGCACAATGATGATACTCCGTAGTTTCCGTGCTTTGCTACTTTTGCTCCTGCTCCTGCTGTTACAAACGAAGCAAGAGTCGAAATATTGAAAGTGTTTTTTCCGTCGCCGCCGGTGCCGCATAAGTCAATAGTATTTTCTTGCTGCAAGTCAATTTTTATACAATGTTCGAGTAAAGCATCTCTAAAACCCGTAAGTTCGTTAACGGTAACATTTCGCATCAGATAAACAGTAAGAAACGAAGCCATTTCTACATCATTATATTTGCCGTTGGCAATATCCGATAGTATTTTTTTTGCTTCTTCGGCAGACAGTGTTTTATGTGCTGTCAGATGATTTATTATATGTCGCATTTCAGTCATAGTATATTGTTTTTAGTTTTATTTTAAATCTAATAGTTTAGTTTTAAATACTTGATATTCACATTGTAACTTTTGGATTTGCAATCAACTCTCAATCCAGTTTTTAATTATCATTCCGCCGTATTCGGTTAGTATTGATTCGGGATGAAATTGAACACCTTTAACATCATATTCGGAATGTTTAAGAGCCATTATCATATTTTTATTGTCAACAGCGGTAATTTTTAACTTATCGGGTAAATTGTCGTTACTCACAATCCAAGAGTGGTAACGAGCACCTTCAAAATTATCGGGGATATTGTTAAAAACAGGTTCATGCTCTTTGGTTTTAGATATTGGAGAAGTTACACCGTGATAAACTTTATTTAAATTAATCAAAGTTCCGCCAAATACTTCGGCAATTGCTTGCATACCGAGACAAACACCAAACAAACTTTTTTCGGGAGCACATGTTTTTATAATATCTTTTAAGTTTCCTGCTTCGTCGGGAATACCGGGACCGGGTGAAAGCAATATTTTATTGTATTTCATTGCTTCG
>CAYRJP010000002.1:5137-16559 GCA_964424425.1 uncultured Bacteroidales bacterium
GAATCGGCAACTATTCCCGCACCGGCACGATAAATAAGAGTATTGTTTATACTCAAAAATGAGCGAATGGTAATTGCCAAATTCATTTTACCGTTTAGTCCTATATTACCGATACAACCTCCGTAAAATCCGCGTGTTTTGTTTTCGTATTTATCAATTAGTTGCATTGCTTTGTATTTGGGAGCTCCTGTAAGAGTTCCGGCAGGATAAGTATCGGCATATATTTGAATAGGGTCAGTATTTTTTCGTATTTTTCCTTCCACTTCTGACACCATATGCAAAACATGTGAATAGTAATGTATTTCACGAAAGAAGTTTAGTTTTACATTATCGGCATTTCGGCTTAAATCGTTACGGGCAAGGTCAACCAGCATAATATGTTCGCTATTTTCTTTGGGGTCTTTCGATAGTTTTTCGGCAAGTTGTTTGTCTTCTTTGTCGTTCCCTGTTCGTTTAAATGTTCCTGCAATGGGATTTATATATGCTTTTCCGTTTTCGGTTTTTATTTGAGCTTCGGGCGACGAACCAAGCAGTTTGAAACTTCCAAAATCGAAATAAAACATATACGGCGAAGGATTGATAGACCGCAAAGCACGGTAAACATTAAATTCGTCGCCTGTAAATTTGCGACTGAATTCGCGTGACAATACAACTTGAAAAACATCACCGCGTAAACAATGTTCTTTACCTTTTGCTACCATGTGTTTGTATTGCTCATCGGTAATATTAGTTTCTTCGTTATTTCGGGCTTTAAAATTGTAAGTTGCTACGGTTTTATTTTTTAATTTATCTTCAATAAAATTAATATTCGATTCTTCGTTGTTAAAAATATGTTCAATTATGGCAATTCGGTTTGTAGTGTGGTTTATGGCAATAATATATTTATAAAATTGAAAATAAATATCGGGAATTTTATTTTCGCTGTTTTTCTTTAATTCTATATTTTCAAAATACGTAACAGCTTCGTATGTTGAATATCCGAATAGTCCTGTTGCAGGCAATTTATCTATATTTGTTTGCGTAACAAATATTTTGGAAAAATCACTCAATAATTTTGTTACATCAGTTGGTTTTCCTGTTAAAATATTTTCGCTTGTATTATCAGGATAGTTTATTTTTACTTTTTGTCCTACGGCAGTTATTCCTGCAATTGGTTTTACACAAATAAAAGAATATTGATTGTCGCCGGCTTTAAAATCAGCTCCTTCAAGAAGAATGGAGTTGGGGAATATATCCCTGAGTTTCAAATAAATAGCCACAGGTGTAAGTATATCGGACAGAAACTCTTTGGTATTTACGATAAATGAATAATTTTTCATAATTAATAGTTATTTGTATTTGATTTTTAATTTTTTCGTAAAAAAAAGCGACTCACCGGTGGTAAAGGAGAGTCGCTTTTCAATCTATTATTACATCATTAATTAACCTACCACCAATATTTATTATAAAACAAGTGCCAACGCCACCACCAATTTTTATTGGTGAAACTTATTTTTGAAATATTTACACTTGACAGGTTCATATTATTTTTTGTTTTATTTTAATGCAAATTAAGTATTTAAAATATATAAAAAAAGCCTGTCGTGGTATCCGACAGGCTTTAAATATTTTTTATGCACGGCGTTTACTCACGATTTAAATTCTAAATCGCTACAACACCAACAATATGTATTTTTATAATTTTTTATCATTTTCAAATTCAAATTCTGATACAAATGAAATAAATGTATCTTAATTTTCAAAAGAAAAAATTAATTTTCTTTTGAAATTGTGAAAATAAATTCAATTCCTCCCATATCGGGTATTTTTACAGAAATATCACCTTTATGAAAGATTATACCGTTTTTTACAATAGCAAGTCCAAGTCCTGTTCCTCCTGTTATTCGTGCTCTTCCGCTATCGATGCGATAAAAACGCTCAAAGATTCTGTGCAAATGCTCTTCGGGGATTCCTATTCCCGTATCAGAATATGAGAAGTATAAAAATTTAACGTCTTCGTGGTAAAGTTTAATGTTTATACTGATATTTTCACCTGCATATTTAACGGTATTTTCTATAAGATTACGCCAAACCGAATATAAAATCGATTTGTTGGCTTTAATTATTTTATTGTCGGGAATTTTATTATTTACCGATATATTTTTTTTCTCTAATTCGGAATGCAAATCATCTATTGCCAAACAGACAGGCTTTTTTATATCGGTATTTTCCATATTGAATAAACCTGATGCTTCTTCAATTTTATTAAGCAATGAAATATCTTGTATCAAGTTGGCAAGTCGCTGAGTTTGAATGTATGAACGTTCAAGAAAAAATCGTTTTTTATCATCGTCCATTTCGTTTGTGAGTATTGTTTCAAGATAACCTAAAATTGAACTTACCGGAGTTTTTAATTCATGTGAGATATTGCTTGTCATCTGTTGTTTCAGTTGTTTTTCTTTTTCAAAACGCGTAACATCGTTTATTGATATTTCAAAACTCTTATCTTTAAATACAATAGCTTGAATTTCGTAAAATTTTCCGTTCTTATTAATAGTAAAAATACTGCTTGAAAAATTGTTGGTTTTATGTTTTTTATCAATATTTTTATCAATAAAATCGTAAACAGGCTGTAATTCTTTTACTGAAAATGAATCGGGACTAACAGCTGTTTGGTCGGATATAATATTCAAATATTGAATAAAATGGTTGTTGGCAAGCAACAATGTTTTTTCTTTTGTAAAAATGGCAATTCCTTCGCGGGATATTTGTAAATGGCGAAACAATTTTTCGCGTTCGGCGGACAATTCTTTTTTTGTTTTTTGCAGTTTGTTGTAAACTTCTACAATTTTATTACCAATAAAACCAAGTTCATTTTTTGGAAACTTTGTTTTAATATCAATCTCTTTATCCAAAGCTGCATGTTGGGCAAACTCTTGTAGTGTTGATATGGTTTTACCTAATTTGTCCGACATGTAAATAATCATTATACTGAAAATTATAAAAATCAACAGTATTACGTAAATAAAATATGTGTTGGCTTTAAGATAATTTTCTACTTTAACATCATAAGGCAAAGCTGCTCTGATGTAATAGTTACTAAAAGCCTCTGCGTAATAAAAATATTCGATATTAGTAGTAGCAGACAACCTGATACTTTTACCGGAGCCGCTTTTTTCAGCTTCAACAATTTCTTTTCTGTTCAAATGATTTTCCATTGTATTATACGAATCGACATATGAATCGAATAATACTTTTCCCTTCCGATTGACAACTGTAATTCGTAAATCTTTTTCTGAAAACACTAAAATTAAGGAATCAAGATAAGAATAGTTATTTTTATTTATTTCTAAATAATTATTAATCTGATTGATGTAAATATGTAATTTATTTTCAAGTTTATTTACTTTATACTGTTTTTCGCGACTGTATTGAAAAAAACCTATAATCAAGGCAAAAGCCACAAACAAAAAGAAGAAATTGTAAAAAAGCCTTATTCTGTATTTTGATATCTTCACGATATTGTATTTTTAAGTTTTAAACATATACAAAAAACAGCAAAAAACTTATTAATGGTGTAAAATTAATGTTAAATCTTATAATGATATTTTTATCGTAATGTTTTATTATTATATAATTTCATTTATTTAACATTTTGTAATTATTTAATTATAAGATAATTATAAGTTTTATAAATATGTAAACTATTTTATTTTCAGATAAATTTATTTTAATCATGTTTATTTATTTTTAATTAAATCATAGTTCACTTTTGTTTACTCTGATATATTTCTGAGAATTTATCTCTGAGGTCGTTTCATAAGAGTATTTTTTTGTATATATTTAAACAATCGCTTAGTTTTGTTGTTTTTAAAACCAAATAACAGTTAATTAAATCTATTTTTAATATCTAATTAAAGTTAGCATGAAAAAAAAATCATTACTATTTTTTGTTTTGGTATTTATGTTGAGCAGTATGGTAACAGCTCAACAAGATACCTTAATAAACAGATATCGTAGGATGTCAGTAGAATATCAACAACAAGTAAAAATGGCTCAACAAAATTTAGCGGGAGCTGAATCAATGGCAGAAGCCGCAAAAGCCGAATACTTACCCAAAGTTGATTTTAATTCCAATTATAATTTTTTTGCGGAACCTTTACAATTGGCTCCTCCGTCTGATGGTAGTTCTACAATAGGAGAAGATACTCATAATTTTTACTCATTAAAAGGTATAGTATCTCAACCGATATATGCAGGAGGATATATTAAAAACACCAAATTGGCAGCACAAGCAAAGGTTGATGTAATGAAAAACATAGTAAATCTGAGTAAACAAGATATAATGATACAAGCTGATATTTATTATTGGAACGCCGTATCAAAAAAAGAGGTTAACAGATTACTTATTTCATACAGGGATGTAATTAATGATTTTGTTAAAGTTATACAAGACCGCGTTGACGAAAAAGTTGTGGGAATGAATGAACTTTATCAGGCAAAAGTAAGATTCAATGATGCTCAATATAAAGTTATCAAATCGGAAAAAGATTATATGATGAGCATAATGGATTTAAACCGATTAATCGGATTACCTGTGTATAATAAAACAGAAACAGCCGATTCATTAATAGCAATAAAATGGACAGTTGCTGACGACAGTATTACTAAAATAGCCCTTGAACAGCGACCGGAAATGGGTATTTACAAAAATCAAGTAATGATGAACGAATACAAAGAAAAAATTACTGCTTCAAAATATATGCCTAAATTAAATCTTCAAGTTGCCGGAAAATGGGGTTCTCCAAGTCCGGGATTACAATTAGAACCGGGATTTAATATGCTGGTTAAAGCAAAACTTAATATACCTGTATTTTATTGGGGAATTAAGCATAAAGAAGTTTTTGCATCGAAGCAAAATACCGAAGTTTCAAAATTACAACTTGAAGAAACAAAAGATAAAATAACCCTTGAAGTTCAGAGTAGCTATTTTGCACTACAACGCACACAAGAGCAGGTTGATTTTGCCAAAAGCTCTTTGGATAACGCAAAAAAGAATGCTGATATAATGCTTGACAGATACAATGAAGGATTAGCGTCGGTGTTAGAAGTTCTTGATTCTCAGCTATATTGGCAAAAAGCATATTTTAATTATGTGCAAGCAAAATATCAACTTAATATAGCTTATTCATCATTTCAAAAAGCAATTGGTAATTTAGTTGTAAGTGAATAACATTATATAAAATTTCAGTCAAATTAAAGTATAACAAAAACTTTGTTTTGTTTATACATATAAAACATAAAAGTATGAAGATTAAAACAATTTTATCAGTTTTGGTATTGACAATTTTCCTTTTCGGATGTAGCAACAAAGAGGAAAAACCCGTAGAAAAAGTTATTCGTTCGGTAAAAGCAATGTATGTTAACGGTGACGAAAGCGGTTTGGGATTAGGATATCCCGGAGTTACAAAAGCTAACCAAGAAGCAGAAATTTCATTTAGAGTAAGCGGACCTATTATTGGAATGAATATTATAGAAGGAGGTATGGTAAAAAAAGGTCAGTTAATAGCAGAAATAGACCCGCGTGATTATAAAGTTGATTTACAATCGGCACAAGCCCGATACGACCAAGCAAAGGTTGAAAAAGAGAGGTATTACAGATTGTGGAAAAAAGGGTCGGTAGCAAAAAATGACTACGATAGAAAATATGCCAACTTTAAAGAAGCTGAATCAAATTTGCAAACTGCAAAAAACAATTTGAAAGATACCAAAGTATATGCTCCGTTTACAGGATATTACGGTCCAAAACGAGCTGAAATAGGCGATGTTGTTAAAGCAAAACAGCCTATTACAACTGTTGTTGATCTTTCTAAAATTGAAGTGCTTACTACTATTCCCGAAAGATTAGCTGTAAAATTCAGAGATTTTGAAGGATATAAAATAAAATTCGATGCATATCCTGATACTGTATTTTTAGCATCATTGAAAAACATTGAGAAAAAACCTACCGCCGAAGGTTATCCTTTGCATCTTTATTTAGAGCATAAACAAATAGCAAAAGATAAAAATCAGAAAAAGGTTACTGCCGGAATGAGTTGTAGAGTAAATATTTCTTTAAAAAAAGAACAAAAAGAAAATACAGAAGACGAAGATATTATTGTTCCTATTGCAGCCGTATTTGAAGGTGAAGCCGATGATGTTTCATCTGTTTGGATAATCAATAAGGAAACAATGACTGTAAAAAAACAGAATGTTGTTTTAGGTAGTTTGGTAGGGAAAGACAGAATACAAATCAAAAGCGGTTTAAAACCGGGACAATTGATAGTTACTGCCGGCTCAAAACGATTGGTTGAAGGCGAACAAGTAAAAATATTAGATCAAGCTAATTTTAATTAATAATCTGTAAATTTTATAAATATGAGTATTGCCGGATATGCACTCAAAAATAAACAAGTAATCTTTTTCTTCTTGCTAATAACGATAGTAGGCGGGGTGATTGCTTTTCAAACATTGGGTAAAAGAGAAGACTCTCCGTTTGTAATTAAGCAGATTATTTTTTCTACTTATTACCCGGGAGCCACAACAGAAGAAGTTGAAAAACAAGTTACAGAAATAATAGAACGCGAAATACAATCGCATCCGCTGGTTGATTTTATAAAATCGGAATCACGACCCGGATTCAGTTTTATTAAAGTAGATATGTATCAATGGGTTCCTAAGGAGCGTTTTCAACAAGTTTGGGACGAAATGCGGCGTAAAATTTTAAATGTTCAGCCGCAATTGCCAAAGGAAGCAAGCACTATTATGGTAAATGATGATTTTGGCGATGTTTACGGGATTTATTATGCCATAACAGCCGACCCCGGATTTTCGGCTGCCGAGCTTGAAGATTATGCACAGTTTGTAAAACAAAACTTGGTAACTGCCGATGATGTGGCAAAAGTTAAACTCTTTGGTGTTCAAAGCAGAGTTGCCAATGTTTATATTTCTGATGAAAAACTTGCAAATTCAGGACTTACACCTGCTGATATTCAAAATGCATTAGCTTCACAAAATCAACTAATAAATACCGGACAAATACAAACAGGATTGGTTAATGTGCGTGTTGATGCACCCGGAACATTTCAATCGGTTGAAGAGCTGGGAGATTTAATTATAAGAGGAAAAGACGATAATCAAATCAGATTGCGTGACATTGCCGAAATAAAACTTGATTTTAAAGACCCGCCCACAACTATGATGCGTATGAACGGACTGCCTGCAATAGGTATAGGTTTTTCTACGCGTGACGGAGGAAACTCTGTGGTAGCAGGTAGAAGCATCAGAGAAAAAATGGCTCAGGTTGTTAAACTTTTGCCTGTAGGGATTGAATTAAACAAAATTTATTCGGAAGACGAAGTTGCCCTTGAAGCAAACAATACATTTATTACAAACTTAATAGAATCAGTAGGAATTGTAGTAGTATTGATACTTCTGTCAATGGGATTTCGTGCAGGTATTTTAATAGGTTCAAGTTTAATATTCTCAATATTGGGAACTCTGTTTTTAATGTTGCCTTTCGGGATAGACTTACACAGAACATCGCTTGCCGCAATTATTATTGCAATGGGTATGTTGGTGGATAATGCTATTGTGGTAACTGATAATGCACAAATGAAAATTGCCAAAGGAATGAGTCGCAAAAAAGCTCTTGAAGATGGTGCAACCATTCCTCAATGGGGACTTTTGGCGGCAACAATAATTGCTGTATTATCGTTCTTACCACTTTATTTAGCACCAAGTAATACTGCTGAAATTATCAAACCTTTGTTTGCAGTGCTTGCAATAGCTCTTATGCTAAGTTGGATTTTTGCACTTATTCAAACAACAACATTCGGCGATTTTATTTTGAAAAAAGGTGACCCTAATTCAGAAAATAAAGACCCTTACGATACACCGTTTTATCATAAACTTACAAAATTTATCGAAGGAGTAATTGCAAAACGTTGGCATACAATGGCTGTGGTTGTCGGAATATTCTTTTTGAGTGTTGTAATGTTTAAAAATGTTAAACACGACTTTTTTCCTGCCATAAATAAACCAATGTTTAAAGTTGATTATTTTTTACCGGAAAATTCGAGCATAAAAGAAGTTGAAGCCGATGTTAAAAAGATGGAGAAGTTTTTACTTCAACGCGATGATGTTAAAAATGTTTCGGTAACACTTGGAGCATCACCGTTACGTTATTATTTATCATCGGTATCGTGGAGTCAGCGTTCTAATCTTGCAAACTTAAGTGTTGAAACAACAGATTATAAAAGTGCCGATTCTGTATTGCGAATCTTAAAGCATTATGTTGATAATAATTTTCCCGACGGAATGGGTATCTTCTATAAATTTAAAGTAGCACCATCGCCCGATGCAATTATCGAAGCAAAATTTGATGGTCCCGATCCTGTTATATTACGACAATTATGCGAAAAAGCAAAAGCTATAATGCGTGAAGAACCGCTTGTGGAACATATTCGCGACGGTTGGGGAGTTAAAACAATGAAAATAGAACCCGTTTATTCACAAAATAAAGGTAGAATTGCTAATGTATCGCGAACCGATATGGCAAGAGCTTTACAAAGAATAAGCGACGGGCAGGTTATCGGACAGTTCAGACAAAACGAATGGGTAATGCCTATTTTGCTTAAAGCAAAAAACTTTAAGAATTACGATTACGGTAATATTTCCAGTTTACCGATTATTAATTCCGAAGGTAAAATTATTCCGTTGGGGCAAGTTACCGACAGTATAAGTGTATCTTTTGAAAACAGTGTAATAACACGTTATAATCGACAACGAAGCATTGCCGCACAGTGTGATCCGATTTTGGGAGTTGGAAATGCCGAAGTTGAAGCTAAATTAATGCCCAAAATAGAGGCTATCCCGTTGCCCGAAGGTTATAGATTGTGGTGGGACGGAATATATTATACACAGCAAATTACAAATGAAGCTATTAATAGTAAAATTCCCATTGCAGTATTGTTGATTGTTACAATACTTATGATACTTTATCGCGATTGGAAATATATCACCATTATTTTGGTAATGATTCCATTGATAATAATCGGAATTTCATTTGCATTTCTTGCATCGGGACTATTCTTCGGATTTTTTGCCGTGCTTGGAATTTTGGGACTGATAGGTATGGTTATTAAAAATGCCATTGTATTGCTTGACCAAGCAAATCAGGAAATGCAAGAAAACGGATTGTCAAAATATCAGGCTATTGTAATTGCAACTCGCTCGCGTGCAATACCTGTTGGAATGGCTGCCGGAACAACAATTCTTGGTATGGCTCCGTTGTTGCCCGATCCAATGTTTGGCGGTATGGCTGTGGCTATCATGGGAGGACTGTTTGTTGCTACTTTGTTGACTATTATTGTATTACCAACATTGTATGCAATAATTTTCAAACTAAAAAAAGAACCTTTAAAATAAAGTTTTAAGATAATTGAAGTTAAATCGGCGGTATCAACAATATAAATTGATACTGCCGATTTGTTATATTATCGAAATAAAAATACCGATAGTATTTATTCTCAACAGAAATAATTATTTTTACATTTAATATTTTATAAAATAACATATTATTATTTTGCCATGAGGAAGAGTATTTTTTATACTACAATGTTTTTATTGTTTTTTGTTTTTTTATCGTCGTGTAATAACAAAAGTAAAACAGATGAAAACAAAACCAAAACAGATACGGCAACGGTTAATGAAAAAATTGATACGGTAGTAATTATAAAGCATATACCCGTAACTACAAAAAAAGAGACAGCATATAAAAAAGAAGAACGAAAAAAAGCAAAGAATCTGAATCCTCTGCCATCGTGGAATAATACCAAAACAAAAAAAACTATTATTGATTTTGTAACTACCGTTACCGATAAAAACAGTCAATATTATATAAACCCCGAGAATCGTATTGCAACATTTGACAACGACGGAACACTTTGGGCAGAGCAACCTTCGTATTTTCAAATACTTTTTGTGTTTGACAGAATAAAGGAACTTGCAAAAGAAAATCCGAAATTAAAAAGAGATAAACTTGTTAAGGCTGTAGTAAACGACGATTTGGAAACTGTTCGTAAATATGGAATATCAGGACTTGGAAATCTTATGTCAATTGCACAGTCGGGTGTAACAACCGATGAGTTTGAAGCTATTATGAAAAAATGGATAAAAACCGCTAAACATCCCGAAACAGGCAAACTTTATTCACAAATGGTATATCTACCTATGTTAGAACTTATTAGCTATTTGGAAAACAATGATTTTATGGTGTATATGGTTTCGGGTAGTGGAACAGATTTTATGCGACCTTGGAGTGAATCGGTATTCGGAATACCTGAAAATCATGTTTTGGGCAGTCGTCAAAAACTTGAATATAAAATTGAAAACGGAAAACCTGTATTGGTGAAATTACCTGAAGTTGATTATAATAATCATTACAAAGCCAAACCCGTATCTATTTATCAAATAATAGGCAAAAAACCCGTTGTAGCTTTCGGTAATGCCGATGATGATATTCCAATGTTACAGTGGACAATGTCGGGAGACGGTAAAAGACTTGCAGGAATTGTTCATCATACCGACAGTGTAAGAGAATGGGCTTACGATAAAAATTCACGAACAGGAGAACTGGATAAAGGATTAGAAGAAGCCGTAAAAAACAATTGGCTTATTATTGATATGAAAAAAGATTGGAAAGTTATTTTTCCTTATGAACTATAGCAAAATAAAGATATATTATGTGCAGATATAAAATTTCACTTTTATCCGTTTTAATTTTAACCTTATTTTTAAATGTAGTTTCAACAGCACAAGATTCCACATCTGTTTCAAAATGGGATAATCAAATATATTTGGGAAATAAAATATCTTACGGAAAATACGATTGGCGTTTTTCGACCGAATTGCAAACACGAATGCGAAACCAGATGCAAACGCTTGATAATTGGTATATTGAGCAAGTAGCTACTTATCTGTATTCAAAACATTGGGAGTTTGTTCCCGATTTCAGATTTACCGTAAAGCCTGATAAACTGGAGTTTAGACCCGGATTAGGTGCTCTTTATAAGATAAAAAATAATAAATTACAATTTATAAATCAGGTAAAATGGCAAGTAGATTTCAGTAATCACGGAGCTGCTGATAATGCTTTTCGCGAAGTTGTATTTTTAAATTATAAATACAACGAGAAGATTGTGGGAACATTTGTTTGCGGTTTTATTTATCGTTGGCGAGAACATTGGAACGGATTTCAATATATACGGGTAGGTCCCGGAGTATCTTATATTTTCGATGATAAGCATATTTTGAATTTCAGTTACTTTACGGGGATTGAAAATAACGGTAAAACTGTTCAATGGGCAGGAGTTCCGATGATACAGTTTGTAATAAATGTTAA
>CAYRJP010000002.1:16659-17789 GCA_964424425.1 uncultured Bacteroidales bacterium
TTTACAGCATCTACTTTTATTTTTCCGCCGGCAGGAGTAAACTTAATACTATTTGAAACCAAATTACGAATAATAATTATAAGCATTTCATAATCAGCAAACACAGCAGTATTATTATGATTAAATGATATTGAAATATTTTTTTGTAAAGCACCGGCTTTACTTATATCCTCAATTTCTTTAAATACTGTTTTGAGAGAAACATTATTTACCTTTGGTTTTATATTTCCACCTTGATTGTTAACCCAATGTAATAGATTTATAATCAAGTCGTTCATTCTATTTGATGTTTGTGATATTATATTTATATATTTTATAATTGATTCTTTATCAATACTATTAAAGCTATCTTTTAATATTTGACTAAATGATATTATGGCATTTAGCGGGCTTCGTAAGTCATGAGCTATAATTGAGAATGTTTTATTGCGAGCTTCATTAAACTCTTTTAATCGATCGTTTATAGCTTTTATCTCTTGATTCTGATTTAATACAACTTTTGTTTGTTCTTTTAATTCTGCTGTTCGTTCATTTACTAACCTTTCAAGTTTCTCTTTGTCGGTTTGCAATTTTTTTGTTCTTAACTTTATTAAAATAACAATAATAATAACAACAATTATAAAACTTAAGATATAAAATGCCATTGTGTTATAAAACGGAGGAGTAATTCTTATATGTAAAATAGCAGGTTCATTATTCCATACATTATCGGGATTGGCAGCTTTAACTTTAAACACATAATTTCCCTTTCCCAAATTTGTATAATGAGCAATTGGTTGTCCTTGCTTGCAAGTTTTCCAATGCTTATCAAATCCTTCGAGAATATATTTGTATTTGTTTTTTTCAAAATATTCAAAATGCAAAGCACTAAATTCTATTGCAAAGTCTTTGTCTTTATGCGACAGTGTAATATTTGATGTATATTCCAATAATCTATTAAGAATTATTCTGCCGTTTACTTTTTGCAAAGGTTCTACTTTTATATTTTCAATATACAAATTGGTTAATGCAACTTGCGGAGCCACATTGTTATGTTTTATATGTATCGGGTTAAAATAACTTAGCCCGTTTACACCACCAAAATATATATTATCATTTTTATCTTTAAACGATGAGTTGTAATTAAAAAT
>CAYRJP010000002.1:17889-19508 GCA_964424425.1 uncultured Bacteroidales bacterium
ATAAATTGACAACACCAAATTCGAACTTAGTGAATTAGAGTCGTAACCGTCATTTTCAATAAATTGTTCTACTTCAACATTATCGTTGCAAATAAATAATCCTGTTTGTTCTGCACTCAGCCATATTTTATTGTCAACAGGTTTTATTAATACAATATCCATATAATCAAACTCGGAATAATCGGTAAAGTTTTTTGTTTGCGGATTATAAACACTTAAACCGTCGTTTAAATATCCAGCCCAAATTGCTGTATCATTTTGCTTGTATAATGCCCATATATGATTGTGTTTGTCTATTTCGCCATGAGGTATTTTTTTTACTGTAACCGTATTTTTATCAATAAAAGTACAAAATAACAATCCGTGTCCGTAAGTTCCCGCAAAAAACGAATTACTACTGTATTTACACATTGATTTAACAACAATATTTTCTAGAAATTCTGATTTTGATTTTAATTGCGAAATTTTTTCTGTTTTAAGATTAATTATATTTATACCTCCTCCGTCGGTGCCACCCAGTAAAATAGTATCGTTTATCTGTTCTAAACATAATACCGATTTATTGCTCAATTTATTACCGTTTATATAAAGTTCCGATACTGTTGTAAACTTTAGTGACGACGAATTGTAAATATTTACACCGGTATCGTAACTGCCTACCCATACAGTATGATCTCTTGTTTGAACAATACAGTAAACAGCATTTGAACCGATTGAATACGGATTGTAAGGTGAATATTTAAAAGTAGAAATAAGTTCTCCTTTATTATTAATTATTGATAATCCATTGCCGTCAGTACCTATCCAAATATTATTATCTATACAATTTATTGCTGATATTATTGCATCCTGTAAATAGTGGTTTATTACTTTATCGGTTTCAGGATTATACACATAAACACCATTTTTTTCTGTTCCTATCCATATATTATTTTTTTTGTCGATAAATAATCTTCCTGAATTAAACAAGGGCATAGGCTCCAATACTTGTTTTGTATATTCTATTTGTTGTGTTTTGAAATCTTTTGTGTTAAAATATATCAAAGTGCTACGATAACCTAAAATATAAAGATTATTTTCTTTATCAAGAGCTAAAGCAGAAATATACTCATGAGTATTATCGACCGAATCATAAGCAACTTGCTTATTATTAATAGGATATCGTTTAAAAGCATGACTCTTTACATTAAAATAATATAATCCGTCGTAACTGCCAAGCCATAAGTTTCCTGAAGAATCTTGAACCATCGAAGTAATATCATTACTTTCCAATCCGGGAGAATTTTCAGGTTTAAATGTTGTAAATTTTTCGGTTACCGGATCTAAAATGCTAAACCCTTCATCCATAATAGTAAGATAAATCATGCCATTATCGGCATTGGTAATTTGCGTTACCATAAATCCCGGAACAGATGTAGAATCAGCATAATCGTATTCAAAAAGTTTATAATTTATTCCGTCGTATTTTACCAATCCATACATGCTCCCAAACCATATAAATCCCTTACTGTCTTGAGTTAAACATGTTACCGAACTTATAGGCAGCCCGTTTTCACGGTCGATATGTTCAAAGCGGATGTTTTGAGCATCAATTTTTAAATTAAATGCAATTAATAGTA
>CAYRJP010000002.1:19608-36192 GCA_964424425.1 uncultured Bacteroidales bacterium
AAAAACACAATGCAAAACAATGCAATAGTTGTAAGTTTTCTATATTAAATGATAACTTTGTAAAAAAAATAATATTAACCTTATTACGGTTTTTAATAATCATAAAATAACAATAAAATAAATAATGGAAGATTTATTTGAAGGAAAAGGAATAATAATAAATAATTTTAAACATTTAACTCCGGCTGAGGCTTATGAGTGTTGCAAAAACGGAGCAATTATAATTGATGTTCGCGAAGAGTATATGAGTCATGTGAAAACTTTTGATGTGCCGCAAATAGAGATTTTTCCTCTACGATTATTATCAGAAAATATTAAAAAATTACCTAAAGATAAATTTTTGATATTTGCCGATGCAACAGGCATTAAAAGTAAACCCGCTATGGAATTTGCCGCCGAAGAAGGATACAAAAATATTGCAAATTTAGCAGGCGGATTGGTTGAATGGGAAAGAGACGACATGCCTACCAATACCTATCAACGCATAAGAGTAAAAGGAAGTAACAAATACGAATTTGTTTATAATCATAAAACTAAAAAATAATCACAAAAAATATAAAAATTAATATTCTCTTTAATAAAAAAGTCTCAATGAAAAATCACCGAGACTTTTTATTTTTATAAATTTTATTTATCTGAATAAGTTACAAAATCACGTTGAGCTTTAACCATATTCAGCACATACAAAAGCATATTTTTAGTTTCGGCTAACATATTCATATACAGCATACTGTTACGAGTGCCAACCTCTTTATTTTTAATTCGCTTAATTTGTGCTTTTCTGTAACTTTTTATATCGTCAAGCAATAAATTCTGAATTTCTATTGTACTGTTAAGCTGCTCGTAATCATTGTTTTTAACAATAGATTGCAGTTTGCTTATAAATATGGCAATACCGTTAGCCAATTTAGTAAGTTCCTCTTTCTGAACAGGTATAAGCGATTTGTGATGATTCTCAACATGCTTTAACACAGGTTCTAAAATAAAAGCAATGCTATGAGCTAATTCTCGTTGATAATCAATAACTTGCACAAAATAGTGACCTGTTTCTATTGAATCTTGTTGTAGTTTCGATATTATTTTGTGAATATCATCTTTTTGTTTTTTAACTCGTTGATTCAGTTCTTGTGTTTTTTGCCATTGATTACGAAGTTTCTTTTTATCTTCATCTATTAAACCTTCTACGGTATTATTAAATATTGATGATGAATCGTTTAAAGTATTTAATAAACTTAAATTACATTTATTTAAAACTTTATCGATAGAGTTAACATCTTCTTCAATAGTTTTTGTTTTTTCTTCAACTTTTTTCTTATTAGAACGTGTAGAACGAATAATAGCAAAAACTGCAAATGCAAGTAACAATATAACAGCAACTAATTTCGCCCAGCTTATAAACAAAGCAATAATAAATGCTATTGTAAATGCAATAATAGCAGTCATAAACCAACCGCCGATTACGGTAAATACACCTGTAATACGATAAACGGCACTGTCGCGTCCCCAAGCACCGTCAGCCAACGACGAACCCATTGCTACCATAAATGTCACGTAAGTAGTTGATAAAGGCAATTTTAACGATGTAGCAAAAGAAATTAATATTGATGCTACCGTTAAGTTTACCGATGCTCTGATAAGGTCGAACATAGGTGGATTAGGAATTTTTTGCATCCGTTGGTTGTATGCTGTTTGGTCAAAACGCTTATTAATTGCATTGGTAAACGATTTTGGCAAAATAGTGCTGAAAAATGTTGTCGATTCAATAGTTTTTCCTACAATAAGCCTTGCAAATATTGATGAATTGAAACGTTCGTCTCCTTCATCTTGACGAGCAAGGTTTATTTCGGTTTCGGTAACATTACGTGCTTTTTTCGACAAAAAGATAGTAATTACCATAATTGCTCCGGCAAAAATAAGAAATATTGTAGGTGTTTGCACCTTCCCGCTGAGTGCTGTCATCAAAATATCATGTCCTCCGTTTGCTTGAAATGCTTTAAACGATTCAAATCCTGCCAAAGGAACACCGATAAAGTTTACAAGGTCGTTTCCGGCAAAAGCCATAGCAAGAGCAAATGTTCCTGCCAACACTACTATTTTCAGAATGTTTGCTTTAAATATCCATTGCAAAAGTTGCATTATGATTGTCCAAAAAGCAAAACTTGCTCCAAGAATAAGCATAGTGTTTTCTTTAATTAATAATTTTGTGTCGGCAGTCATAAACGAAGCACCTTTTGCACCTTTTATTAAAATAAAATATGTAATGGCTGTAATTGCAAAACCACCCCAAAGAGCACCGAAATATTTAATTGTGCCTTCGTAATTAAACGAAAATAACAACCGGCTAAGCCACATTACAAGCATACCTACCGTAAACGATATTACTACCGACAGCAAAATAGCCGAAATAATTGCCAGTGCTTTACCTGAATTTATATATTCATTTATGGGAAGTGCATCGGGCTGAGTAGATATTTTAATAATAGCTACTGCCACTGCGGCACCAAGTAATTCGAACACAATTGAAACTGTTGTTGATGTTGGTAACCCTATGGTGTTAAAAAAGTCGAGCAAAAGAATATCGGTTATCATCACCGCCATAAAAACAACCATTATTTCTGTAAAATAATAGTTTTGCGGATGAAAAATTCCCTTTCGGGCAACTTCCATCATACCGCTCGAAAATGTTGCTCCGATAAAAATACCTAAACTTGCAACAATCATAATTATGTAACGCGGTGCAACCTTTGAACCTATTGCCGAATTTAAAAAATTTACGGCATCGTTACTTACACCAACTATTAAGTCGGTAATTGCCAGTGCAAAAAGCACAAAAACAAAAAATAAATATACGTTCATTTCAAAAATTATTTAATTATTAATTATTTTTTAATTTTCTTCAACAAAAGTATGTATATAAATGTATAGCAATGTTAAATTAGTGTTAACTCATTTTTAAGATATTGTAGTTTGTTTTTAAATCATAAAAATATATATTTGTAAATATGCAAATGCCCTTAAAAATAATTTCAATTATACTTTTTAGTATAACAATGTTTCTTTATTCATGTAATAAAGAGAAAACAGATGTTGACGAAGGAGTTATAAAATATAAAATAACTTACCTTGAAGATGAATCGACAAATCCTGTAATAAGTATTATGCCTAAAAGTCTTATAATGCGATTTAAAGACAATTCTGTTATTATGGAAGTTGAAGGCTGGTTAGGTATTTTTAAATCATCGTTTATAAAAAACAGAAACGATTCTCAAGCTGTTACTTTACTTAAAATGCTTAATAAAAAATATTGTTATTGTGGGCAAGGTAAAGACGGATACATAGGATTTGATGCTTACAACAATATAAAAATTATTCACGATGACAGCACTAAAAATATTTTAGGATTCAATTGTAAACATGCCAAAGCTGTTTTAAGCGATAAAAATATTGAGTTTGATATTTATTATACCGATAAAATTAAAATTAAAAACCCTAATAAATTCACTCCTTATCAAAACATTCAAGGTGTTTTAATGGATTTTCAGATAGAAATGAACGGGCTGCCGATGCATTTAACCGCTACAGAATTTAAACCTGTAAATGTTGATGATAAAATTTTTAAAGTGCCCGAAGGATATAAAAATGTTGAGAGACAAGAAATTGATAAAATATTTTCAAGCATAGAAAAATAGAATATAATTACTCCTGTTTATTTTTTATGTGTTTTTTCAATAAATCAAAAATATTTACAGTAATAAAATAAGATTTCTATTTTTACTTCGTCTTTTATAAAAGTAAATTTTATTTGTGAATTTAATCTTTCATTAATTAATGAAACATATTACTTTTGCTTGTTAAATAAATTAATCTATGGTAAAAAAAAGAAAAAGTAAAAAAAATAAAAACATATCGCTGGCATCGTTGAATAACGATGAACGTATTAAAATAATAGTAGGATTATTTCTGTTGTTTTTGGCAATATATCTGTTATTTGCTTTTATTTCATATTTTTTCACATGGCAAATCGATCAAAGCAAACTTAATATCTCTTTTATAGATTTATTTAAAGATAGCAGTATTGTTGTTGAAAACTGGACAGGAAAATTGGGAGCAATGCTTGCTCATAAATTTCTTTTCGATTGGTTTGGCATTGCTTCATACAGTTTAATTTTAGTTTTGGGAGTTTTAGGATTACGATTTTTAAATTTTAGAATAATTCCTTTCTCAAAAACTTTAAAATATTCAATTATTATTACTATTTGGCTTTCGGTAGCATTGGGTTTTCTTTTTCATAATTCTACTTTTTTGCCCGGCGGAGCACACGGATATTTTTTAAGCGAATGGTTAAGTTCTTTTGTAGGCAGAATAGGAACAGCTTTTATTTTAATTGTTACCCTTTTTGGAATATTAGTTTATTCATTTAACAATTTTATTGATAGAGTTAAAAATTTCTTTAAAACAATATTTACATTTTCAACAAACAATGTTGATAGTGTTGAACTATCTTCTCCTACTATCGAAGCATCCACATTCGATTATACACAAGAGAATATTGTAAATGAAAATATTGAAACAGATACAAAACAGCCGGATGAAACTGATAAAGATGATGATTTTATAGTAGAATATACGGGACAAAATATTGAATCTCAAATAATCGATTCAGAAAAAACAGATAATACTGAATCTAATGAAAATGATAATTTAGATGAATTTGATAATATAGAAACCATTGAAGTAAAAGTAGTTGAAAAGAACAATAATAATAAAACACAAGACGACACCGAAAAAGAAGAAGAAACAAGTTTAGAACTTGATGTTCATAAAAATCAAAACAAAGATGATGAACCTGTAAAAAAGATAGATAGTACTCCTATTGGAGATTATGATCCAACTCTTGATTTATCAAATTATAAACTGCCACCCATTGATTTACTTGAAGAACACGATTCGGGTAATGCCGAAGTATCAAGAGATGAATTGGAAAGTAATAAAAACAGGATTGTAGAAACACTGGGGCATTACAAAATACAAATAGATAAAATTAAAGCTGTTGTAGGTCCTACAATTACTCTTTACGAAATAGTTCCGGCTCCGGGTGTCAGAATATCGAAAATCAAAAATCTTGAAGATGATATTGCATTGAGTCTTGCTGCTCTCGGGATACGTATTATTGCTCCAATTCCCGGAAAGGGAACAATAGGTATTGAAGTGCCGAACCTTAAACCAAAAGTGGTTTCTATGAGATCAATTATTGCATCGCGTAAGTTTCAAGAAGCTAAATATGAACTGCCCATAGCTTTAGGAAAAACAATATCCGACGAAACCTATGTTGTTGACCTTGTAAAAATGCCGCATTTACTGGTTGCCGGAGCAACAGGACAAGGAAAATCAGTCGGGCTGAATGCAATTTTAACATCGTTGCTTTATAAAAAACATCCGGCACAGTTAAAATTTGTTTTGGTTGACCCGAAAAAAGTTGAATTGACTTTGTATCAGAAACTTGAAAAATATTTTTTAGCGGCTTTGCCCGATGCCGAAGAGCCTATTATTACCGATACCATGAAGGTGGTAAATACGCTAAATTCGCTATGTGTTGAGATGGATGCAAGGTATGATTTGCTGAAAATTGCAAAAGTTCGCAACATAAAAGAATACAATGCTAAATTTATTTCGCGAAAGTTGAATCCCGAAAACGGGCATCGTTATTTACCGTATATTGTAGTGGTAATAGACGAATTTGCCGACCTAATAATGACAGCAGGCAAAGAAGTGGAATTGCCGATAGCTCGTTTGGCACAATTGGCAAGAGCCATCGGAATACATTTAATTATAGCAACTCAGCGTCCTACCACAAATATTATTACAGGACTTATTAAAGCAAACTTCCCCGCACGTATAGCTTTTAGAGTTACCAGCATGATGGATTCACGCACTATTCTTGATTCACCCGGAGCAAATCAACTTATCGGACGCGGTGATATGCTTATTTCACAAGGCAGTGATATGATTCGCTTACAGTGTGCTTTTGTTGATACACCGGAACTTGAAAAAATAACAGATTATATTGAAACGCAACAGTCGTATCCTACTATTTTTGAATTACCTGAATATGTAGGTGAAGAATCTATCGATGCTCTCGATATTGATTTATCGAAACGTGATGCTATGTTTGACGATGCAGCTCGAATAATTGTTGCTAATCAACAAGGTTCCACTTCACTTATTCAACGTAAATTTTCAATAGGATATAATCGTGCAGGCAGAATAATAGACCAACTTGAAGCTGCAGGCATTGTAGGTCCCAATGAAGGAAGCAAAGCTCGACAAGTGCTTATTCCCGATGAATACAGCCTTGAACAGCTATTAAATAATTTGAAATAAAATAATAATAAAACCGGTAAAATATATTTTTATGAAATATCTATTTTTAATTATAACATTAGCATTATCGATTAACGGATTTGCTCAAAAACAAAAAGAAGCTGAAGATATTTTGAAAGCGGCAGCAGACAAAGCTCTTGCTTATAAAACAATTTATATGAAGTTTAATTTTTTTGTAAATAATCTTCAAAACGATTCTAAAGATGAATATCAAGGTGAATTGTGGACAAAGGGTAATAAATTTAAAATAAGTATTGATAATTCAATTACTTATTCAAACGGAAAAGAGCGTTGGGTATATCTTAAAGATGAAAATGAAGTAACAGTATCAACTATTGATTTTTCGGAAGATTTAGACCCCGAAGATTTATTTCTTGTGAAACCTTTGTCGATATTTACTCTTTATAAGAAAAATTTTAAATACTACATATCGGGCGACCAAAATATCGACGGAAAACATCATACTGTAGTGGAATTAGTTCCCGAAGACCTTAACAAACCGTATTTTAAAATTAAATGTTGGATTTCAGACGATTATGATTATTATTCAATTAAATATTTTCAAAAAGACGGAATACATATTATTCTTCAACTTACCGATTTTAAAACCGATATAAAACTTAAAGATTCCTTTTTCGTATTTAATTCTAAGGAACATCCCGAAGTTGAAATTATTGATATGAGAGATTAATTTTACAATTAAAATTATAATATCAATAACTAAATGCAACCTTTTATAAAAATTTAATCATATAGTTGGAGAATGAATAAAGAAGAGTATCAATTAATTGAAGACTGTAAATTGGGAGACGATTCGGCAAAAGAATTTATTTATAAAAAATATGCTCCTGTAATGCTGGGAGTTTGTTTACGATACGTAAACAACAGAATGCAAGCGGAAGACATTGTTCAAGAAAGTTTTATTACAGCTTTTGAAAAAATAAATCAACTAAAGAATAATTCTTCAATTGAATGGTGGTTGAAAAAAATAGTAATAAATAATGCTCTTAAGTTCTTAAAAAATCAACAGTATGAACCGGATATTGATGATATAAACGAAACAACAATTAATTCGGATGATGAAACCGGCGGCGAAGGAGTAAAGGATAAGATTTTGAATGCCGATATTTCACAGGAAGATATGTTGTCGGTAATAAATTCATTGCCACCGGGATTTAAAACGGTTTTTAATTTATATGTTTTTGAAAATTATAAACATCAAGAAATAGCAAAAGAACTCGGTATATCGCAAGGAACATCAAAATCACAATTATTAAGAGCTCGAAAATTAATACAAAAGAGATTATTTGAACTTATAAAAGAGAAAGAAAAAAAGAAGAAAAAAGTGTTTTTGTCTTCATTAATAATAACTATGGACAATAATTTTGAATATATTGATAAACTGGCAAAAGAAAAACTCGGTAATTTTACAAAAATTCCGTTAACCGGAACCGAAAAAATAATCAGTGCCACAAGTAATGCTTCGAAAGCAACAGCTTCTTTGGGAGTAAAAGCTAAATTACTTGCTTTGGTTACTAAAAAAATTGTTTTGATAACATCGGTTGTTATAAGCACAACAGGAATTACATATTTAATTATTAATAATAATCAATCTGATAATAACGATAAAGTTATTACTGCACCCGCTGCTGTTAAACAAAACAATGATGATAATTTAAAAATTGAAACTACCGGTAATACTGAAAATACTCACCAAAATTCACAAAATATTCAAAAACAAATTACAACATCTAAACCAAACCAAACCAAACAAACAAGCAATAAAAATACCGATGTTACACACGAAGTTGTTCATGTAAAGAAGATTATTAAAGTAAAAAAGAAAAAAATTATTATTGATACTATCAGAAAAACTGATACATTGCGTATAAAAAAATAGTTACGCAGTAAAATGTTGAAAATAAACAGTAAACATAAATATTTCTTTTTATTAGTTATACTTTTGAATCTTTTGCTGACAAACTCTTTCAATACAAAAGGGCAGCAAATTACAAATGATTTAGAAATTATTAACGATACAGTTATTGTATATGATACCGTTTGGGAATACGAAACTGTATATGATACTGTTTGGATTATTGATACTGTATTTGTGGACAATATTGTTAATAATCTTAAAAAAATGACTCCGAAAAAAATTAATTATCTCATTTTCTCTCCTAAATATTCGCTCGAAGCGGAAAAAACCCCTATAACCAGAACTTATAAAAGAAAAAACAGACCTGCCAAACGAAGCAAATACTATAAGTTTCGTTACGACCTTAAACATAAAAATAGAACTGCTAACAACAATAAAAAACGAAAATCTAAATCAGTTACATCTGTAACTTTAAATCCCTTTAAAGGAAAATTCGACCCTCGCGTTTTTTCAAGAGGCATTTACAGTATTGACGGATACTATGGTTTTATTTTTCAAAACACACAATACTCAGGACACGAAGATATTATAAACTTTATAAGTTCCTATACCGACCTAAACGGCAACGAATATGGTATAAGATTAAATTATAATCTGTTTCAATACGGAGTTCAAACCGGTATCGGAATATTAAATTTAAAAGAAAATTTTGATTATATAAAAACAAACTATTTGATTGACAGCACAAAACAAACAGAAACTATCAGTTATACAAAAACAGTTACCGACACCATAATGTTTATTGATATAGATAAACTATTGGAAGGAGATACTGTATGGGTTGAATATTACGATACTTACGATACTCTTATTATTGAAGATTCCATTTATTACACTTATGATACAACTACTGTAAATCAAGAAAAATCAGATATTATTTCTCATCAACTTTTTGAAATTCCGTTAATTTTTACTTACGATTGGGCTTTTGGTAAAACCACTATTCAACTTAAATTGGGCGGAGTAAATCAATTTCATCTGTTTTCGAAAGGAGAAATAAAATCTATTGATGGCAATATTGGCCAAGTTGATAAGATTATCACTTTTACTAAATACAATTTTGCTCTATACGGCGGAATAGGATTTTTATACGATATTACCAATAGATGGGCTGTTGCAGCAGATGCCTATTATAAATATCCTTTACGCACTTTTGCCGAAACAAAAGGTGTGGTTTTTATAAAACAAACTTTCGGAATTAACTTTTCAGTTAAATTTCGTTTAAATATAAAATAGCAAACAGTTATGAAAAATCTTTATTTGACAATAATATTTATCGTTTTTGCAAAGATATTGTTTGCTTACGAATTTAATATCGAAGGAACCGTTTTTTTCGGTTCTAATGATATTGCAAGTAATTATCCTGTTTTTATAATAAATATTACAAATTCAACAGCAGATACAATTTATACTGATGAATATGGTAATTTTTACAAAAAATACAATATATCCGATGACGGTATTTATTTATATAATATATCTACACTAGATACTTGTAGTAACTCCAATCCCAATCCGTCATTTAACGTTAACTCGTATGACGGCACTAAATATGTTAATTTTGAAATTTGTAAAAATGACAATTGTATTTCTGATTTTTATTATTTTGTTGTTGAAGAAAATACAATTCAATTCTTTGATTATTCTTACGGAGAAATAATTTATTGGCATTGGGATTTCGGTGACGGAAATACATCATACGACCAAAACCCTGTTCATAAATATTTAAAAACCGATAAATATAATGTTACATTAGAAGTTATGACTAATGATAGCGTATATTGCAGTAGTACACAAACCATAAATCTTAGCGAAAACAAATACCTTAACGGTATTGTTTATGCAGGTGAAAATCCTCTTCCCGAAGGAAAGATATTTGCTTTTCAAACAAACTTATACATGGTTAATTACAATCCTGTTTTAAACACTTCATTTAAAATCACCAATGGAAATTTTAAAGTCCCTTTCTTTTTCGACACTTATTATATTCTTTATGCAATACCCGAAATATCTGCTCCAGGCAATTTTTATCCCGAATATATGCCCACATATTTCGGCGATGTTAGTTTTTGGGAATACTCAAAACCGACAGAAACCGACACGTTGAATTTTGTTACCATAAATTTGCTTAAACGCAATAATATTTTCTATGGTCATGGTTTTGTTAGCGGAGAAATAATATTTGATTATCAATATGTTACAAACTTAAATGATGCTTGCGTTTTATTGCTGGATGATAAATATAAACCCTTAAAATACTCTTTAATAGACAATAACAACACTTTTTCGTTAAATAATCTGCCTTTCGGCGATTATTATTTGAAAGTAATTAAAACAGGAGTCTCGTCAGATTTTATGTATATCACCGTTTCCGAAGATTTACCAAACAAAAATGTTACTTTTATTATAAACAAAAAAGGTATTGTAAATTCAATAAATAATACACCACAAACTTCACAAGCAAATGTTTTCCCCAATCCGTTTACCAATATTGTAAATATTGATTTAAACAGTGATATAAATAAAATTGTAACTGTTGATATTATAAATTATGCGGGACAGATTATCTTACACAAAAAAGAATTTGCATCAGGCGGAAAAATACAACTCAATTTAACGGAATTAAAACAGGGTTTTTATTTCATAAAAATCAAAGGGAAGGCTTATAAAATTCAAAAAAACAGATAACTTTTGTAATACTATTTTTCTATTTTCTTTATAAACAGTTGACAGGTAAATAATTAATTCATATATTGTTTTACAATATATCATATCTACATAACCAAATTAAAATATTATGAATAAAAATTTATTGATACTGATAATTGTATTTGCAATAAGCATCATATCATGTAAACAAACAGCAACAAAAAAAATTATAGGTGTAAAAATATACGACATAACCGAAAATATTGACAGTTTGATAAATGAGTGGAAAACATTGGGAATTAATACTGCATTTGTAAGCGATAAAATAGCGGCAAACAAAGAATTCAGACAAAAAGCATCAAGCAATAATATTGTTGTTTTTATTATCGAACCCATATTTTTTAATCCCGAAATACTATTACAAGACTCATCGTTGTATGCAATAACCAACAAAGGCAATATTGCTAAAAACGATTGGGTAGAATTTGTTTGCCCTTCGAATACCGGTTATCATAAAATTATTATCAATAAACTAATTAATGATGTAAAACAGTTAAATCCCGATGGTATAAGCATTGATTTTATCCGCCATTTTTTATATTGGGAAATGGTAAAACCAAACCAAAGAGCCGATAGTATTGAACACGGATGTTTTTGCAACAGGTGCATAAGCTCTTTTACAAATCAAACAGGAATAAATATCCCTGATACATTTTTTTGTAAAAAGGAACAAGCAAATTTTATTTTGCAAAATTATAAAACCCAATGGGCTGCATGGAAAAGTAATTTGATATCCGATTTTGTAAAAGAAATTACCGTAACACTTAAAAACATTAAACCCGATTTAAAGTTTAACCTACATGCTGTGCCTTGGCGAAGTTATGATTACAACGGAGGTATAAAATATTTGGCAGGACAAGATTTTAGCACTTTGAAAAACTATGTTGACTATATTTCACCCATGTGCTATTCATTTATGCTTTATCGTAACGGTAATTGGATTCACTCCGTTGTAAACAATATAGACAATTGTGCAAATAATAAAATATTACCGAGTATTCAAGTAGGTAAAGAATACCGAGTTGAAGATATTACAAACAAAGAATTTGAGTTGTATCTGCAAAATGCTCTTAAAATACCTTCACAAGGAGTTATATTTTGGTCGTGGGAGCATTTGGAGAAAGAGCCAACTAAAAAAAATATCATAAAAAAATACTGCAAATAGTGCAACCAATTCTGTATTTCATATCTTAATAATGAACAAAAAGAAAACTTATATTATATAATTAACTTATTATCAATTTTAAAAAATTAAGATTATGAAGTTATTAAAAAATTTACTTTTATTGTTATTAACAGTAACTGTGCTTTCTATTCAAGCTCAAACAGTTACAGTTAAAGGTTCGGTTACAAAAGCCGAAACAGAAGAAGCTGTAGCAAGTCAACCTGTTTATTTTTATGCCCCTGATGGAGCCGAAATTACTAAAACAATGACTGATGCTGACGGACTGTTTTCAAAAGACATTGATTTTACAAATTATAATGGAGATTCTGCATTTGTTGCAGTTGTAACAGTTGACCCTTGCAGTCAAGAAAATTTATATAAGGCTGTTTCAAGCGATATGCAAAATCCGTTTGTGAAATTTGTAGTATGCTCTGATTCTACAGGTGGAGACCCACAAGGTTGTCAGGCTTATTTCGATTATTACATTGAAGCTGACGAATACGAAAACGACAGTATCAATAATGAAGATTCTGTTAAATCAAACATTAAATCAGACGGTTTTACAATACATTTTACCGACTACTCTTATGGTAATCCTACATCGTGGAGTTGGAATTTCGGTGACGGAACAACATCTACCGAACAAAACCCTGTGCATGTTTATACTCAAGAAGGTGTATATGCCGTAACATTTAGTATCAGCAGCAATGATTGCGAAAGCACAATGACCGATTCAATATATATTTATAATTACACACCCAACTGTAAAGCATTGTTTGCTTATGGATATGAAGGTATTAATAACTCAGACTCAACAGGAGGTGATAGTATAAAATCCGGAGATAATGATTTAATGACATTATATTTCTTAGATTTATCATTTGGAAATATTAAAGATTGGAATTGGGATTTTGGTGACGGAGCTACATCTACCGAACAAAATCCTAAACATACTTACTCTGAAGCCGGTAAATACTTAGTAACATTGTCAATTAGTGGCGATGATTGTAACAACAGTATCTCAATGTCGGTATATGCCGGTGACGAATTTGACGGCGACTCAATATGGGAGCCTGAAAAATGCATGGCTTATTTCTATCCTGTTTTTGACGATTATAATTCAGTTCAGTTTGTTGATATGTCATACGGTGGAATTGACAGTTGGAGTTGGAGCTTTGGCGATGGTGCTACATCTATAGAGCAAAATCCTTCACATGTTTATAATGAAGAAGGTGAATATAATGTAACTCTTACTGTACAGTCGGGAGATACTTGTTCTTCTACTTTTGAAATGTTAGTTTACATCAAAGATTATGAATATTGTGATTCTACATTTACAGCTCTGTTTATTCCTGAAATTGATGGCAAAAAAGTAACTTTCCATAATAATTCTACCGGTGATATTGAGAATGTTCATTGGGACTTTGGTGATGGAAAAACAAGTAAAAAAATGAACCCGATACATGTTTACAATGAATTGAAAAAGTATATTGTAACTCTCGGTATTTCAAACAGTAAAGAAGTAAATACCTATACAATGGAAATAGACCTTGTAAACAATACTTTTAAAGGATACTTTAATGGAAACGGACCAACTGCCGTAAATGAAAATAATGCAATATCAAATGTTACCGTTTATCCTAATCCTGTTATAAATAATGCCAATATCTCATTATCGAGTACTGTAAATACAAATGTTAAAATACTAATAATGAGTATTGACGGAAAAGTTATTTCAAATGCAGTTTATAATATTAATAAAGGAAATAATACAATTAATATTAATACCGAAAACTTACAAAGAGGTATTTACTTGCTTCAAATAAATAATAACGGAAAAATAACTACTGCTAAAATTGTTAAATAAATAGTTTGATTATTTCATTTTAGTATCGCAGAGGCAATCAGTTAAAAGATTGCCTCTTTTTTTTGCTTTAAACAATAAAATAACGTATTGTTGTATATTACTTTAAAAAATAATAAAAAATTATTTAAATATTATAATACATGCTGAATACTAAATATTTACATAAAAATAAAGAGCAATCTCATATTTTATTATTATACATTTAATATATTTTTACAGATAATTTCATAAAAAATTATTTGCTCAAAGTGTAAGAAATATTTGCATGTAAAAGATAAATAAACGAATTTTGAAAAAAAATATAAACTATGAACCCATTAATTATTGAGAGTAGTACTGAAACTCCGGAAATAATTCTTGATAAAAAAACTAATACTTTTGTATTTAAAGGTAAATCTTTACCTGAAAATCCGATTTTTTTCTACAAACCTGTTATAAAATGGCTTGAAGATTATATTAATGACCCAAATCCGCAAACTCAAGTTAATTTTATTATGGACTATTTTAATACTTCCAGTTCAAAGATTATACTTGATATTCTTAAACGATTTGAACTAATAAAGAAAAGCGGTCACGATGTTACTATAAATTGGAAATTTAAAGAAGATGACGAAGATATGCTCGAAGCAGGTGAGATTTATGCCGAAAGAGTAAATATTGATTTTAATTTAATTCCTATTCAGTAAAAATTATTTTATTTAACAACTTAAAATAATACTGTTTTGACAAATTGTTTTATAATTTAGCATTTAAATTATAAAACAACTTTTTTATGACTACAATTGAAAGAATTAAGGATATTCTTAAAAAGAAGAATATTGATGCGTTAATAATTCCCACATCAGACCCACACAAAAGTGAATATATTCCCGATTATTGGAAAATTCGTAGTTTTGTAACAGGATTTACAGGTTCGGCAGGAACTGCCGTAATTACATTGCAACATGCAGGAATGTGGACTGATGCCCGTTATTTTATTCAAGCTGAAAAACAGCTGATAAAACCATTTGTGCTACATAAATTAAAAACACGTCAACCTGAATATATAACTTGGCTTACCGAAAATCTTAATCAGGGACAAATAGTAGGTATTGATACAAATCTTTTTTCGACTTCGGAGTATAATTTTTTTGAAAAAGAACTATCGAAAAAACAAATATCACTAATAAATACAGGCGACCTGTTTGAAGAGTTATGGACTGACAGACCTGCATTATCAACAGATAAAATATTTATTCATGATGAGAAATTTACCGGTTTTTCATGTGTTGAAAAAATTGAAACAATACAAACTCATCTGTCTGAAACTAATACCGAATGTATTATTATCTCAGCACTTGACGATATAGCATGGATTCTTAATCTTCGTGGAAGCGAAATTGATTACAATCCTGTTTTTACGGCATTCTTAACCGTTAGTAAAACAGATACCAACTTGTTTGTTGACAATAAAAAACTTACCTGCGAGATTATTGATAAATTAAAAAACGATAAAGTTACCGTAAACGAATATTCCGATATTTCATCGTATTTTAAAAAATCAGAATTTAAAAGTATTGAAATTGACAGTTATTCGTTGAATTATGCCGTAGCGAATTCAATACCTGCATCGTGTGAAATCAAGCAAGAATCGAGCTTTACTGCCCAATTAAAAGCCATAAAAACCGATAAAGAAATTGCTCATTATAAAAATGCACAAATACGCGACGGAGTGGCAATGTGTAACTTTTTGTGTTGGTTGCAAAATACTGTGAAAACAGAAATGATAACCGAACTTGATGCTGCAAAAAAATCTGCTGAATTCAGGAAACAACAAAATAATTTTGCGGGTTTGAGTTTTGAGCCTATCTCGGCTTATATGGAAAATGCCGCACTGCCGCACTATTCGCCCGATAAAGAAAATCCTGTTTTTTTGGAACTATTCGGAATGTATCTGATTGACAGCGGTGCTCAATATTTCGACGGAACAACGGATATTACGCGAACTGTGCCACTTGGTAATGTTACACAAGAACAAAAAACAGATTTCACCTTTGTATTAAAAGGACACATAAGACTTGCTACCGCAAAATTTCCTTACGGAACAAAAGGTTTTCATCTTGATACCTTGGCTAGATTCGACCTTTGGCAAAACGGTAAAGATTTCGGTCACGGAACAGGTCATGGAATCGGATATTTTTTAAATGTTCACGAAGGACCTCAAGGTTTTTCGCAATTGCATCAAGGAACCGCTTCTACGGTGATAGAGCCGGGAATGCTTATTACCAACGAGCCCGGAATTTATATTGAAGGTAAACACGGAATTAGAATTGAAAATGTATTGGCTTGCGTTAAAAACAGTAAAACGGGATTTCTTGAATTTGAAACCGTAACTTATTGTCCTATTGATATTGACCTGATAGATGCTGATATACTTACAACTGACGAACGTGATTGGATTAATAAATATCATGCAAAAGTTTACGAACTAATATCTCCGCACGTTGACGGCGATGTTTTACACTGGCTTGTCAGCAAAACACA
>CAYRJP010000003.1:0-27509 GCA_964424425.1 uncultured Bacteroidales bacterium
AAAACTTAATTTTCTAACAACTTAATTTTCTAAATTCCTTAATGTTTAGGAAGTTGAAAAGTTGTTAAATGATACAATAATGCTAAATCGAAGAGGTGTCCCCCGGGGATTTGGAGGAATGAAATTTTTGGAAATTTCCGATACCAATAAATTTATAAAACTATCAGATTCATCCAGAGGCTATGCTCATCTTAATTTTTTTTATATAAAAACACTTCTAAATGTTAATGTTTTTTAGGTGATGCAAAGTATTTGTAGTTTTTTATTTCCCAATACAAAACTGTCCGAAAATATTTCCAAGTATTTCATCGGTAGATATTTCTTCGCCTGTGATACCCGCAAGGTGGTGAATAACTTCGCGAATATCCATTGCAAGAAAATCATTTGAAATACTGTTATTAATTCCTTCTTTTGCTCTTGTAAGAGCATCTAATGCAAGAGTTAAAGCCTCAAAATGCCTTGCATTTGAAACTATAACATCATTATTATCTATCTGATTAAGATTTAATGAATCGGTTATCTTATCCAATAGAGTTTCAATGTTATCCTTGTTTTTTGCAGAAATATTTATTTGAGAATAAATCAAGTGATTGTCTATTTTAACAATAGAATTATTTGCTGTGTCTATTTTATTTATTACTGCAATAATAATCTTATTATCGCCTGTTTTTTCAGCAATTAATTTTAAATCAGTATTTATTTTTTCTCTACTATCGTTTGCGTCAAATAGTGCAAGCACAATTTTAGCTTGACTTATTTTTTGAAAAGTTCGTTCAATACCCAGAGTCTCAATAGTATCCGAAGTTTCGCGAATACCTGCAGTGTCAATAAATCTGAAAGTAATTCCGTTATAATTAAAAGTATCTTCAATGCTGTCGCGGGTAGTGCCTGCAATATGTGATACAATGGCTTTTTCTTCGTTCAGTATTGCATTTAGTAAAGTTGATTTGCCAACATTCGGTTTACCGATAATAGCAACCGGAACACCGTTTTTAATTACATTTCCCAGCTCAAAAGATTTAATGAGTTTTGTAATAATATTTTCAATATTACCAATAAGATTAAGAAGATCGTTTCTATCGGCAAATTCCACATCTTCTTCGCCAAAATCAAGTTCAAGTTCTATTAGAGATATAAATTGCAAAAGGTTGTCTCTTAACTTTGCTAATTCATTTGAGAAACCGCCACGCATCTGATTGATAGCTATCTTGTGTGCTGCTTCGCTTGACGATGCAATAAGGTCGGCAACAGCTTCTGCTTGCGATAAATCCATTTTCCCGTTAAGGAAAGCACGCTGAGTAAATTCACCGGGATAGGCAGTTCTTGCTCCGGATTTAATCAATAATTGTAAAATTTTTTGTTGGATATATAATGAGCCGTGACACGAAATTTCCACAATATCTTCTCCTGTATAAGTATTCGGAGATTTAAAAAACGATACCAGCACTTCATCAATAATTTCATTGTTGTTTTTTATTGTTCCGAAAATAATAGAGTTTGGCTTGGGATTTATAGTGTCAATATTTGCCTTTGCAGGATGAAATATTTTATCTGTAATTTTAAAAGCTGCATTGCCGCTGAGTCTGATAATTGCTATTGCCCCGTTGCCTTGAGCAGTTGATATGGCACAAATGGTATCGTTCATATTGTATTTTTATTACAAAAATAGATAATAAAAATGTGTTTATTTTAATAAACTAATGATATTTATTGTATAAAGTAAGTTTTTTATGTAAGATTTTGCATTAGAGATGTAATATTTAAAATATTACGATTTAAATTATAAAATTAATATTTACTTTGCGGTAAATTAAATTATATAAAACCATGAATAAAATCTTGCTATCTATAATATTGTTTATAAGTTCAATATATGCTTTTGGTACAACATATAAACCGGTAAGCGACGGTAATTTTAATATAAGTACCACGTGGAATCCTTTAGGAGTTCCCGGTTCAGCTGATGATATTTATTATGCGTGGGCTTCGGTAACAAGAACCGTAACTTTAACATCAGACCATACAATAAATAATTTTACACTAAAAGGAGGTAGTTTAACACTTGTTTTTACTGCAAGTACACCATGCACTTTAACAATAAACGGAGATTTGAATATTTCGAATAATGCTACATTTATTTTAAGCAATAATATTACATTGGTAGTAAACGGACAAACAAATCTTTCCGGCGATGGAGGAACTTTATCTGTTAATTCAGGAGCTACTGCAGTGTTTAACGATGATTTTACCGTATCCGGTAACGGAAGTAATATTACTGTAGAAACAGGCTCGGGTATTGATATTAATTCTACAATGACAATAACCAATGGAGCAACTGCTCTTGATATTTACGGAACTATGGAAATTGATGACTTGTCGGCATCGGGAGGAAGTCAAGAGATAAATGTTTATTCAAGCGGAAGTTTAACTATAAATAATGATGCTACATTTAGCGGTGATGCCGGATTTGATGTTAAAAATTCAGGAACAGTTAATGTAAAGGGAGATATGACAGTTGATTGGAATGGTAGCGGAAATGTTGACGGAATACTTGATGTTGACGGTACATTAACCACACCAAATGCTAATCCTGCATTAGTGCAAGTGGGTTCATCAGGAGTTCTTACAGCAGGAAAAATAGTTGGTGATGTTGCCGGTGACGGAACAATTGTTGATGAAAGTACTTTGCCCATTACCTTAACATTTTTTAAAGGATATACCAATAACACTGAGAATATTTTAATTTGGCAAACTTCATCTGAAATTAATAACGATTACTTTCTGTTGGAATATAGCTACGATGCTCAGAATTGGGATGTTTTGTCAACAGTAAAAGGTAATGGAAATACTAATAAACTTATTGATTATTCATTTGTTACATATCCTAAAAAGCCTGTTGTTTACTATCGTTTGATACAGTTTGATTATAACGGTGATTTCGAAATATTTAATATTATTTCGGTTGTGAATGCAAATATTATTAAAAATAATATTAAAACTTTTGATTTTAGCGGATATAAAATAAATATTTATAATGTTGCAGGAGCATTAATTTATACAGATATTGATAATTTTAATTCTGATATTCTTAATAAAGGTATTTATTTATTGGAAATATCAGATTATAATAACAGTAAGATTACAATAAAATACTACAAAAAATAAAATATCTTATTCTGAATATTTTATATATCATTTAAAGAAAATATTGTAACGAATAAATAAATATCATACTTTTATCACAAAATTAAATTTGATAAATTTATGATACAGAATATACCAAATATTAAACATACTCATTCGGGTAATTTCTTTTTATTGGCAGGACCTTGTGTTGTTGAAAGTGAAGAGTTAGTATTTCATGTTGCTGGAAAAATATTGGAAATAACCGATAACTTACAAATACCTTTTATTTTTAAAGCATCGTATCGTAAAGCAAATCGCAGTAAAAAAGATTCTTTTACGGGAATAGGTGATAAAAAAGCATTGGAAATATTACGTAAAGTAAGAGAAACGCTACAAATACCAATAGTTACAGATATTCATACAGCACAAGAAGCCGCTTTGGCAGCCGAATATGTTGACGTATTGCAAATACCGGCATTTTTGTGCCGACAAACGGATTTGTTGGAGGCCGCTGCAAAAACAGGAAAGATTGTTAATATAAAAAAAGGACAATTTCTTGCTCCTGAAGCAATGAAGTTTGCCGCTCAAAAAGTTATAGAAGCAGGTAATAACAACGTAATGCTAACCGAACGGGGAACAACATTCGGATACGGTGATTTAATAATTGATTACAGAGGAATACCTGAGATGCAAAAGACAGGATTGCCCGTAATTTTGGATATAACACATTCATTACAACAACCTAATCAACCTTCGGGGGTGACAGGAGGAAAACCTGAATTAATAGAAACTGTTGCACGAGCAGGTATTGCTGTTGGTGTTGACGGTCTTTTCCTTGAAACACATCCCGAGCCGTCACAAGCTCTTTCCGACGGAGCTAATATGCTAAAATTAGATTATCTCGAAAATTTATTGCAAAAACTTGTATCATTGAAAAATGTAGTTAATAAATTTTAGTAAACTTTAATTTATATTTTTTACTTTTATAAAAACAAAATAATCTGATGGTTGTTGTTCTTGGGTGTTGTGAAAAATAGTTCAAATGAAGCAAGCATGATAAAAATAATTATTAACACACACTGTTTGTTCCGGTTTACTCCGATTTTTTCGGAGAATTTATTTCGGAAACAAAGATTATTTTTTATCATGCGGTTCCATCTGACCATTAAAAAATAAATTATAAACAGATGAAACTAAATAGTATATATAAGCAATTAATTATAAATATTGTATTGCCTGTAATATTGGTATTATTGATTGTTGGTTTTTTTAGTTATAAAAACACAAAACAGATTCTTGATTTACACAATAAAACAGAAAGAATTTTTATTTATGATGAGATAAAGTCATTTGTAGAACTTCAGTTTGTAGCTCTTTCTATTATCGAAGAACCTTTGAGTCAAAAGATGGAAGAGTATAGTAATAATCTTGTAAATAATTTTTTCTCTAACACATATGATATTGAAAATGTGAATCTTGACGATGTTAGAAAAAAAATGGGAATAGAAGATAAAAGTATAGATTTATATATAATAAACAGAAATGGTATTGTTGTTAATACAACATTCAGAGAGGATTTATATATTAACTTTTTTAATTTTAGTGATGCTCATAAACAATATCTGTTAAATATTTTTAAGCAAGGAGAATTTGATAGTCCTAAGTTCTTTTTTGAAAATAAAACCAAGCGATACAAAAAATACAGTTATCAACCGACAAAAGACGGGAAGTATATTGTAGAGATAGGATTATACAGTAAGCAGGCAGATAAACTGTATGAATACATGATAGAGCATCTTGAAGATATTCCGTTAAAAAAACCTAATTTAATATCGGTTGATTTGTTTTTTTTGGCAGAAGGAAAACCTTATCCTGTTAATTTAAAACATCAATTTATACAAGAACACCTATCATATATACCCGAATTAAAAAAAGATAGTATTGTTACTGTTAAATGTGAGAAAGATACCAGTAATATAAATTATACATATTTATATTTACCCGATTCAAATCCGCAAATATTTAGTGGAAATATTATCAGAATAGCCAATGATAAAACGGTACAATTACATTTTATAAAAAAAGAAAAAACAAAAATACTTTTACTTCTGTTGATGTCGGTAATATTTGTGTTTTTATTGATTTATTTTCGTGCAAAAATTATTGTAAACCCTATTAGAGAATTAATTGATAAAACAAAAAACATAGCAGGAGGTGATTATAGTAAGCGTGTTGTGGTTACAGGAAATAACGAGATAGCGGTTTTGTCTGATAATTTTAATAAAATGGTAGATAAAATTGAAGAACGAAACAATAGAATAGAGGAGCAATCGGAATTTTTATATCAGGTAAACCGAAAATTGAATGATGCTTATAAACTATTAGAACATCAGAAAAAGATAATAGAGAATAAACGAGATGATTTAACAGCAAGTATAAATTATGCACACAGAATACAAGATTCTTTAATTCCTGATGCAAGTGATTTGAAAAATATTTTTGATGAATCATTTGTTTATTTTCTTCCTCTTGACATAGTAAGTGGCGATTTTTATTGGTTTTCGCGAATAAATAATAAAGTGGTTATTGTAGTTGCCGATTGCACAGGACATGGAGTGCCGGGTGCTTTTATGAGTATCATAGGTATTACAATATTGCAACATCTGGTAAACAACGAACGTATTGACGACCCTGCTTTAATATTGTCGAGATTAGACTCGGGAATTAACGACTTATTGGCTTTTAATAATTTTAGTGAACAGCGATTTGAGGGAATGGATGCAACAGTATGTATGATAGATTTAGAATCTGATGAACTGAAGTTTTCGGGAGCTCAACGTCCTGTTGTAATAATGCGAGACGGTAAGCCTGAAAGTTATGAAGGAAGTATATATTCTATTGGCGAATATTATGATAATGTGCAAAAAGTATTTACAAATACTACAATTGAGCTGAAAGAAGAAGATATTATATATATGTTTACTGACGGATATACATCTCAGTTTAATGAACAACAACAAAAAAAGTTTAATTCACGAAGATTTAAAAAATTATTGTCAGATATTAATTACAGACCACTTAAACAACATCCGATAATTTTTCACAGAACATTTGAAGCATGGAAAGGTGAAACACCACAAGTAGATGATGTACTGATTGTAGGGTTTAAATATTCAAAAAACAGTAACGAAAGAAGAATATCCGCTAAAGATATTATTGAAGAAGATATTTAATTAATCAGATTCTTCGGAATACTCAGCTATAGGATTTATATTCAAGTATTTCGATAAGAATTTTACACCTATGTAAAAAGGAATTGTATCTAATAATGCTGCTGTCATCTTAAATACATAGTTTGATAAAATCAACATAATAATATATTCAGACTCAAGTTCGCCTTCGGGAACTTTAAAGGCTTTTGTATAAAAAAATGTAATCAATACAACTGAAATGGAGTCAACCATTTGACTGGTTAATGTTGAACCGTTGTTTCTGAGCCACAGCATTTTGCCTTTGGTTATTTTTTTTAAAGCATGAAAAACGCTTACATCTACAAATTGAGCGGTTAAATAAGCAATCATAGATGCACCCACAGCACCAAATGTTAATTTTCTGATGGCAAAAAATACATAATTAGCATCATCGGTTGGAGGTAAAGAAGTTGAAGGCAGCATTTCGGGAACAGGAGGTAATTTACCGCCAATCCATACTATAAATAATACCCAGAAATTTAATATCAAACCAATCCAAACAACCATGTTGGCTCGTTTTCTGCCAAATAATTCACTAATAAAATCAGTACATAAAAATGTAATGGGATAAGGCAAAACACCAATAAACAGTTTGAACGGAATTTTAATATTACCGATATAAAACGACAAATCAATTAATCTTGAAATACCTAAAATATTAAGCATAGCAAGAGAACCAAGAAAAAAACCACTTAAAATTAAGAAAACAACTTCTCGTCGTTTTTTATATTTATCATCAAGTTTTGAATTGTCCGTTTCAAACATTCTAAATAATATTGGATATATAGTTGTTTACTCAAAAGTAAAAAAAAAAAACAATAATTCAACAATTACATAATATTTAAAGATTTTTTTTAGTCGTTTGTTAGAATTTAATATTTAATAAAATATTTGTGTTGTTGATAATTTGATTCGATAGTCTTTATTAAAATATCAAAAGTGTAAAAAATATTTTACATAAAAACTTTTGTTGAAAGAATATAGCTTGAGTTAATGCTACAAATAGCAGATTTTATTATTGTATAATAAAAAGTAATATATTGATAATTATAAGAAAGTTAAAAGGTTAATAAAAAAAGTTTAAAAAACGTTGTGCTGTAAAAAAAAAATTATAAATTGCACTTTTACAGCCATGAAAAGAAAAAGTCAATTATTAAAGAGTTTTAATATAATGCCCGAAGAGGTTACTCCGGTGCTGTTGCTTATAGCACAATCGGTTTTTTTGGGTATTTTTTACGGAACTTTTGATATTGGTGCACATACCCTTTTTCTTAAAACATTTCCCGATGCAATGATTCCCAAAGCATATATAATATCGGGAATTATAGGAATAATACTTACAACAATATTCTCAAAATACCAAAGTAAAATTAAGTTTTCAAAACTTGCCAATGTAACACTATTAATAATTTCGGTTATTATAGTAATGGTAAGAGTAGTTTTTATTTTTACAAAAGCACACTGGATAGTTTTTCTTGTATTCATACTGTTGGGTCCTTTAAATATACTGGCAATATTGTCGTTTTGGGGAACTGTCGGCAGAATTTTTAATTTACGACAAGGAAAACGCCTTTACGGAATTATTGATTCAGGACAAGTTTTTGGAATTATACTTAGTAGTTATGCAATACCGCTAATTTTAGTTTATTTAAAAGCAATTGACAACTTGCTTATTATTAGTGCGGTAAGTATTGTTTTTGCAATGATAATAGAAGTTATTCTTACTCGCTTGGTAAATATTGATGTAATTAACGATGAAAAATCCGACAAAAAAATACAGGAAGAACAGGTGAGAATACGCGATTTTATTAAGAATCCGTATATTCTTTTTATGGCTTTGTTTGTTATATTTTCAATGTTTGCCGCATTTTTTGTTCAATACTCTTTTCTTGTTGTTATAAACGAAAAATATCCCGTAGAAGAAGATTTAGCAAGCTATCTCGGATTTTTTACAGGTTCAATGATGTTTTTTATTTTAATAATAAAAACATTTGTTTACAGTAAACTTGTAAAAACTTACGGCTTAAAAGTAAGTTTAATGTTATCGTCGTTGCTGTTGCTTTTATTTACAGGTATAGCAATTGTTGTTGGATTTGTAGGCGGATACGAAAAAACAGCACCCGGATTTATCTATTTCTTTCTGTTTATATCAATGAGTAAGTTATTTAATAAAACACTGAAAGATGCCCTTGAAGTTCCGTCGTTTAAAATACTTTATCAGTCGTTAAAAAAGAGTATAAGGTTTGATGTGCAAGCTAAAATAGACGGAACCATTAACGAAATTTCAGCTCTTACATCCGGAATACTCCTTACGGCTTTAAGTGCAATAGTTTTTATTAAGTTGATACACTTCTCGGTATTTCTGTTTATTTTGTTGATTATATGGCTTATAATTACCATAAGATTATATAAAGAATACCGAAACAGTCTTGAACAAGCTCTAAAACAAGATATTGATACCAATGATAATGGTAATGCAGATATTTATCGTCAAATTAATGCCGATAAAATAACACCTGAAAAAATATTATATAAATTAAACTTTACCAAAAAATATATTCCGCAAGAGTATCATAAAATTTTGAGATATATTGCTGATAATTATTCACACGAGCAATTAAAAAATATAGATATTTATCATTATGCAGAACTGTTTTTGTTGAATTACAATAATGAAATAAGCAAGGAATGGACAAAGTTTTTTAATAAAGAAATTAAAAAAATCAGCACCGAACTTACAATAAAAGACATAGAGAATTTATTAAAAACAGATAATTTAACAGATGTTATTTCAGCAGTTAATTATTTGATATCATTACCGAAAAAAGACCGAATATTAATATTAGGTGCATTATTGAGAGTGCCCGACAGTAGAGTGAAATATATAGTAATTCGTATTTGTGGAGTATTAAAGGAGGCTGATTTAATAAGCAGTTTGACTGATTTTTTGAATAACGATAAATTATTACAGCCCACACTTATATCGTTAAAACAAATGCCCGAAAATAGTGTAAAAACTATTATTCAGATGTATTATAAAACTGATATTTCACTTGTTGTTCAACTTGCAATAATTGAAATTACAGGAGCATATTACACACAAGACAGTATTAATTTTCTTTTAGAGAATATTTCGAGTCATCGCAAAGAGATAAAAGAAAAAGCAATAGAATGTTTGCGGGAACTCAATTATAATCCACCCGAAAAAGATTTGCCTAAAATGTTTCGTCCAATTACCGAAGAAGCACAAAATATGGCATGGATTATTTCTGCTCAGGCTTCGTTAAATGCAGAATTTGAAGACTCAGCCTTATCAAAAGCTTTGCAACTCGAATATGAACATTATTCAGAAGTATTATTTGATTTATTGTCAATAACATATAATGCAACATCTGTTTATCATGTAAAAAATTACCTTGAAAGTGGAACAACCGAAGGTATGAATTATGCTCTCGAACTATTTGAATTGTTTTTATCCGAAGAGATAAAAACAATGATTTTAACACTATTTGAGGATATGCAATATGTTGAAAAAACTAAACAGCTCGAAGTATTTTTCCCCGTAAAGGTTGTAGAACCACAAGAATTAATGCTGAATATTATAAATAGAGACCCTAATCGGATTAGTAAACAAACAAAAAAAACAGCTCTTTTTGAATATCAAGAATACTTTAAAAAATTAACCGATGATATTGTTGCTCAGTTGTTTAATCCCGATGAGGAGTTGCAAATAGCAGCAGCAAATATTGTTAAAAAATCGGACATGTTAAACTTGCCGGCAAAATTAAGTAAACGTATTTCACCTAAATTGTTAAAACTTATAAAATCTGATAATGAAATAGAATTATTACCTTCATTGTTTGAAGTAGAACTAAATACTCTAAATACTATAGGAATAAAAAATTATCAAGTAGTAGAGCTGACAGACTATACAGATGTTTATGAAAATATTGATGTAAAATATTATATTAAAAAAGAAGAATTTAGTAATTATTTGTTATTTTTGGAAATAAGTAAAAAGTTGCTGCCCGAAATAAAAATTATAACTGTAGAGAATATTTCTGAATTAACAGAATCAGATTATTTAATATGTTTTAAAAATAAAAAAATAAAAGAGTTAATATTAATGCATAAGCAATTGATAATGTTGCTTTTATCTAAATTATAATGTTAGATTTTTTTATGGCTGCAAAGCGAAGAACAACCATTTTCAGACAATTGATTTTAAATGTAATGTTACCGCCTATAATAGCATTACTGGTATTAGGTGCATTAAATTTTAGTCATACCAAAGATATTCTTATTGAAAGCAATAACAAAAGAAACTATATTATTGGTGATGAAATTATCAATATATTGGAATTTAATGATATAGCTTTAGATATTATAGAAAAAAATCTGAATAAACGAATCTCAAAATTGAGTTTTGAGATAAGAGATTATTTGGCAACAGTTCCAAATCCCGAAAAAATAGATTTAAATGAGGTTCGCAAAAAGTTTGGAATGAATCCCGATATGGAAGATATATATATAATTAACAAAAATGGAATAGTTGTAAATACAACATTTGAAAAAGATTTGAATTTGAACTTCTTCAGCTTTGGCGAAGAGCATAAAAATATGATTCTCAAAATATTTAAAGAAAAAGAATTTCACAGCGAGCGATTTGCAATAGAAGCTCAAACACGACGAATAAAAAAATTCTCTTATCATCCCACAATTGACGGAAATTATATTATTCAAATTGGAGTATATTCCACCGAAGCCGATAGTGTTGTCGATTTTATTAAAAGTGTAGTAACAAAACTTGCCAAAAAAAATGAATCCGTTGAGTCTGTTGACCTTTTTATAATAGCCGACGAGCCGTTTTCTTTTGAAGGTGTTGTTATAGATGACTATCAAAAACATCTCATTAATAGTGCATTTATAAATAAAGACACTATCACCGTTGATACAATGGTAAATAATCAACGTTTGACATACCAATACATTTACATGGACAGAAAAAAAACAGAACTTTACAAAGGTTCTGTTATAAGAATAATTACCGACCAAACAGCCGATTACGATTACCTGAAAAGCGAACTGATACGATTTGTATTAATATTTGTAATTACTCTATTGCTGGTAGTTGTTTTAATATATTTTAAAACAAAAATAATTACCGACCCCATAAAAAAATTGGTATTTAAAGTAAATAGAATTACTCATGGACATCTGCATGAAAGGGCTGATGAGATTGGTAATAATGAAATAACAACCTTGTCGAAGCAATTTAACAGAATGATTGAGGAGTTAGAAAGCTATTACTATGAGTTGGAACAAAAAGTAAAAGACCGAACAAGAGAAATAGAACAACAAAAAGAAGAAATTGCATCACAACGCGATTCTATCCAAGAACAAAGAAATATGTTGGCTGAAAGAAATGATAGTTTACAAGATGCATATAAAAAAATTCAAGCTCAGAAAAAACATATTACCGATAGTATAATTTATGCTCAACGAATACAAAATGCAATATTGCCGGCTCAGTTCTTAATAGATAAGATTATACCTAATAATTTTATTCTGTATAAACCAAAAGACATAGTTAGCGGCGATTTTTATTGGGTAGAAAAAATGAACGGAAAGTCAGTAATAGCAGCTGTTGATTGCACAGGACACGGTGTTCCCGGAGCGTTTATGTCAATAATAGGAACAAATCAGCTTAATTCAACAGTTCATTCCGGTAAAGTTAAAAATGCCGGCGAAATTCTCGATGCTTTAAGTATTGGTGTAGAAGAAGCTTTACAGCAAAAAAATCATAAAAGCGTAGTTAAAGACGGAATGGATATAGCTCTATGTGTTATTGATTATGAAAATATGATACTCGAATTTGCAGGAGCCTACAACCCGTTATATCTGTTAAGAAACGGCGAAATGCAAATAATTAAAGCCGATAAATTTCCGATAGGCTCATTTAGTGAGTATCAAGACAGACACTATACAAATCATATTGTCGAACTTAAAAAAGACGATGTTATTTATATATTTTCCGATGGCTATGCCGACCAGTTTGGTGGCGAAAAAGGAAGAAAATATATGTATAAAAGATTCCGCGAATATCTACTTACAATATCAAGTGAACCATTGGAAAAACAAAAAATGCTACTTGATGAGGAAAACGAAAGATGGAAAGGAAGCGAAACACAAGTAGATGATATTATTGTTATAGGTATTAAAATTTAAAAACTATTATGAACCTTAACATTAATACATACATTTTAAAAGGTTTCAACGAAAAGCAACAACAACTTTTTATTGACGTATTAAACTATATTTCAAAAAATAACGAAATAAATAATACTGTCAAACAGATTGATAATCTTGATGTTGAGTTAAAAGAAGATGATTTTTTAATATTTATTATCGATGAATTTACATTAAGCAGATTTGTAGCCGATTTTGATTTAAAATCATTTTTCGAAAACAAAATATATTCCGCAAACAGAATTATTTTAATACTTGACGGTGTTAATTTTACACAATTACCTGAATATATGCAATTCTTCAGATTTTTTATTTTGTCGTCTTACGACGAATTAGAAGATGAAAATATAGAATTATCAAAAATTGCTGATTACAGAATAGTTGAAATTGTTACCGATATAATATTTTTTATAAAAAAGATAAAAAAAGGATTGCAAAAAAATATTCATACCGTTTATATTTGTCCTGCTGACGATAATACCACTCTGGAATATCAAAAAATAATTCGAGAATTATTACATCGTGAATATAATATGTTGCCCGAAATTGTTAACCCAAAAATTAATAATCTGAAATCGGAAACAAAAGAGGTTGAGAAGCTCTTAAAAAAAACAGACTTGTCAATACATTTTATAGGGCACAAATCGTTAATTGATTATCCCGAAAAAGAATCATATGCTTTAAAAATAAATAACATAGCAGCCGGTTTTTGTCAAACAAAGAATGATAATAATCTTCAGAGGATAGTTTATGTCCCACCTGAAAATGAATACTCCGACGAGTTGCTTATACAAAAAATAAGTCAGTTTAAAAATGATATTAAAGCACTATATAATGCAGAGTTGATTCAAACTCCCGTTGAAAAATTTAAAGATGTGGTTTTACAAAAATTACACGATTTAAATAAAAAACAGTTAAAACAAAAAACAGAAATAATTCAAAACGATGATATTTATTTTATCTATCCGCCCGATTGCAAAACAGAAACAGATAAAATACAGAAACAGCTATTGGCAAATGGTATTACGGTAGCAAAATCACAGGTTGATTTTGACCAACTTGAATTATTAAATTATCATCAAAATAAATTAACAACATGTAAAGGAGTAATAATATTTTACGACAATAAAAATAAAGATTGGCTGAGCAGAAAGCTAAGCGATATAAAAAAAGCACCCGGTTGGGGAAGAAAAACACCGTTTAAAGTGAAAATTTTATGCGGAATAAATGGAAAACAAAAATTGACCGACAATATAGATATAAGTTCGTATTTGTTGTTCGACAATAATTGTGAACTTAATATAAGTGATATTAAGCAAAAGTTAAGTGATTAAAGGTGATATAGAATTAGCATGCACATGAATACATTGGAGAAAAACACAGATAAATTCAATCAAAGTGCAGGAGACTTTTTTAATCCGTTTCCGGGATTACGTCCGTTTACTACCGATGAAAGCCATCTGTTTTTCGGTAGAGAGGGGCAGAGTCAAGAAATTCTTAAGCTGTTGGCTCAAAACAAATTTGTTGCTCTTTTGGGAACATCAGGAAGCGGTAAATCATCGTTAATGTATTGTGGTGTAATACCTATTTTGCAAGGTGGTTTTATTACAAGTGCAGGAGCCGATTGGGATATTATTACTTGTCGTCCCGGTCAAGAACCAATAAAAAATCTTTCCGAAGCTATTTCTCATAGTTTCACGGATATAGCCGATAATATTAATCTCGAAAAAGAATATATCAATGCTACATTATCGGCAAGCTCACTGGGCTTGAGCGAAGTATTGAGCCGCTTGTATGAGAAAAAATCAAGAAATATTCTTTTGCTTGTTGACCAGTTTGAAGAACTATTTCGTTTTAAAAAAATTAAAAATACTGAAGACGCATTAAATGAAGTGTTGGCTTATATTAAGTTGTTGTTAGAAGTTCAGAAAAACAGCAATCTATCGGCATACATAGTTATAACAATGCGTTCTGATTTTATTGGAGAATGTGCACAATTTCAGGAGTTTACCAAACTGATAAACGATAGTCATTATCTTATTCCACAAATGACGCGTAACGATTTTCGTAAAGCCATAGAGGGGCCTGTTGCCGTGGGAGGAGGAAAAATAACACCGTTTATGGTGCAGCAGTTGCTAAACGATATAGGTGAAAATCCCGACCAACTACCAATATTACAGCATACACTAATGCGAACATGGGATGCTTGGGTAAAATCGGGACAGACAGAAGAACCGATAAATATAAAAAATTACGAAGCTATCGGAAAATTAGAGAAGGCTTTGTCTGACCATGCAAATGAGGCTTACAATGAATTATCGTTAGAACAAAAAGAACTTTGTCGGATAATTTTTAAAACATTAACAGAAAAAGGAGGCGACAACAGAGGAGTAAGAAGACCTACACCTATTGTTGAAATAGCAAATATAGCAGGAACTACTACTGAAGATATTATAGAAGTAGTTGAATTTTTCCGTAAACCAGGACGTTCGTTTTTATCACCGGCACCGCCTGCAAAACTTACCAAAGAAACTGTTATTGACATTTCTCACGAAAGTTTAATGCGTATTTGGGATAAGCTGATAGTGTGGGTTAATGAAGAATACGAAGCAGTTCAAATGTATAAAAGACTTTCCGATTCAGCTGAAAAATATCAAAAAGGTGAAGCAGGATTATGGCGTCCGCCCGATTTGTTGTTAGCTTTAAGCTGGCGTGAAAAACAAAAACCTACTCTTGCTTGGGCTAGCAGATATAACTCTTCGTTTGAACGAACTATGGTGTTTCTTGAAACAAGCCATAAAGAGTATAAAATTGAAGAAGAAAATAAAATAAGAAAACAAAAACAAGCACTTCGCAGAACACGAATGTTTGCCATTATATTGGGGTCGGCATCTATAATATCAATATTTTTTATGGTGCAAGCTTTTGCCAATAAACAAGAAGCCGAAAAACAAACAAAATTGGCAAAACAACAAACAGAAATAGCTAAACTTCAAAAAGAATTAGCTGTAAAACAAAAGAAAATTGCCGACGAACAAAAAATAAAAGCTGTAAAAAACGAAAAAGAAGCTCTTACTCAAAAAGAATTAGCCGAAAAAGAAAAACAAAAGGCAGCTTACAATGCTAAGATTGCCCGTATGCAAGAAAAAATTGCAAATCAAAAAAGTATCGAAGCATCAAAACAAAAAGAACTTGCCGAACAAAACCTTCAAGAAGCACAACGACAACAAAAAATAGCCGAGCAAGCAAAACTTAACGCCCAAAAATTACGAATGTTAAGTATATCTAAGTCTATGGCTGTTAAATCGTTGCAAGTTGATGTCGATACCATGCTCAGAGGTTTATTGGCATATCAGTCGTATCTATTCAACAATAAGTATAAAGGCAATATTTTTAATTCTGACATCTACAATGCTCTTTATTTTTCGTATAAATATTTTTATGAAAATAAAAAATCCGATTACCTTGTTCATACTTATCAGGTGCGGGATATTACAATAGATAGTAAAAAACAAAAATTTTATTCTACAGGAAGCGATGGCAAAGTATTTCTGTTGTCTGTGGGTAATGTTAACGATACAACATTATTGCTTAATACTCATGAAATTAATCGAACACTTAGTTTAAGTCCCGATAAAAATACTTTATTGGTAGGAACAAGCAGCGGAAAACTAATTTTATACGACTTAATTGCAAAAACAGATTACTCTGTTATTTATAATTTTAATAATCCCGTAAACGGAATTTTATTTGTTGATGATAATAAAATTATAGCATACGGTAGTGGTGGAAAAATAATATACCACGATTTACAAAATAATAATACAGATGTTTTAAGCTCCGACATAGCACTAAAACAAATGTTTAAAAGTGAAGATGTATATTATGCTGTGGCAAAAAACGGATTATTATATAAAATTAGTTCGTTGCAGCCTTTAAAATATGAACTTTATGCATTAAAATATTCATCCGACGGAAAAAAAGGCAGTTTAGTTAAAAATGACACATCAGAAATAATAATAAATTCGGCAGCTTGCAGTAACGATGGAAAATACCTTGCTGTTGGCGACATTGTCGGTAATGTTTTATTATTTGAAAAAGACAATTATAAATTTCTATATCGTTACAGAGCACATGCGGCAAGAGTAAACAGTATAGCTTTTGATGATAAATCGGAATATATGGCAACAGCCGGAAACGATGGTAAGATATTAATATGGACAACACAAAATTTTAATTTGGAACCTTACAAACTTACGGATAATGAGGCTTGGGTGATGTTAATAAAATTTATTAACGGGAAAAGTAGCTTATTGGCAGCTTATGCCGACGGTAAAATAAGAAAATGGGCTGTTGATTATACCGAAATGGCATCAGAAGTAAAACAAAAAATAAATAGAAATTTCACACATGAAGAGTGGCAGTTATATGTAGCCAAAGATATTGATTATCAAAAAACAATCCCTGAATTACCTTAAAATATGAAGAGTATTACATTAATATCATTATTATTAGTATTTTTTGTAAATATAACATTTGCTCAAGATGATTGTATTATAAAACTAGGCGATGCACAAAAATATTACGAGCAAGGTAAATTAGAACAAATTCCGGATTTGTTGTCGGGATGTATAGAAGAAGGATTTAACAAAGAAAATAAAACCAGAGCTTTACGCCTGCTTACATTGGTTTATCTGTTCGACGATGATATGAAAATGGCAGAAGAAACATTCTTGCAATTATTATCTGTTGACCCTGAATATAAGATAAATCAAGCAATAGATCCGGCTGAATTTATACAATTGTATAATTCATATTATACCGACCCTGTTTTCTCGATAGGAGCAATTGTAGGGATAAATTTAACTAACCCTAATCTTATCGAAACATACAGCTTAAATTCATTTAACGATGCAAATTCATCATATTCATCGGGAGGTGTAGGCATATCTTTGGGATTAAAAATGAGTTATCATTTAACAAAAAAAATAGATTTAACATTAGAGCCGATTTATTCGCTGTTTACATATAATGTTTCAGAAAATGTTACAACATTTAACACAACAGCTATTACCGAAAAAATGAATTATATGGAATTTCCTGTTACGGCATCATATAATTTTTATAAAATAAAAGAATATAGTTTTTTTGTTGAAGCCGGTCTTTTATATGGACTGTTTTTGTCAGGTGATATCAGTGGTAAGGTTATGTATAACAACAAAGAACAGCCCGATTACGAACCAAAACCTGTTTCAACAAAAGAGTTGCGAAAAAAATATAATCTAGCGGGTGTATTCGGTTTAGGAGCACAAATTGATTTATCACAAAGTAATCTGCAATTTTCTGTCAGATACAATGTCGGATTTGTTAATGTGATCAATACTGATTACAGATACAATCCCGGTAATAAACTTATACCCGAATATCGATTTGTTGACAATGATATTTTTTTAAATAACATCTATTTTATGTTTAGTTACAACAGACAGTTTTTTATTCATAAAAAAAAGAAATCTGTGAAACAATAACTAAATAGTGTATGTGTTTGATAATAAGATAAAAAAAGAATAAAAAATCATTTAAAATGATAAAAAATATAAATACCGATTATTTTTTTATTGCAATTGTATTTTTATTGCTAATATCTTTTGGTTGCACCAAAAACGAACCGAATGAGATACAAAAGGATACTTTTGTTAAATTATTCGGTGGTGCATATGAAAATTTGGCTGTGGACTTTATTAAAGATGAAGAATCATATTATTTACTGGGAAACACTTTCAATAGTGAAGAAAAATCAAATATTAGGTTGATAAAAACCGATGAATTCGGTAATAGAGTATGGGAACATGATTTTTTAAAAGATGAAAAGCAAACATTAGGTTATAGGATAATTAAACTAAAAAAACAACAAGGAATAGCAATTTTGGGTTCGGTAGAAACAGACAACGATTCTCTGTTTTACGATGTATATTTACTAGTGGTTGATAATGAAGGGAATGTTTTGTGGGATAAAGTTTATAACAGAATAAACAATGAGTATGGAAGATGTATAGCAGAACTTGAAGATGGAGGCTTTACCTTATCAGCAGTATCAAAATCAAAAAATCAAACCGAAATAGACAGTTTAATATTTTTCCCTGTTGATAATACAGGTAATCCTAAATTATTATATCCGACTATTATTAAAGGTGACGAAATATATAATATATGTAAAAAACAAGATAATAAAGGATATTATATTACGGCAAAAACAGGCTATGTCCCTGAAATAGTAATTATTAATAATGAAGGAACAAAAAGCGGTATATTAAAATTCAGTTCTATTCAGGGAACAATTATTGGTATAGCACAAGATAATAATAGTAATACTTATGTTTGCGGAATGATTGACAGAGGAGAAAACGGAGACAATGATACTTTTATTGCAAAACTAAAGAATGCCGATGAAAGTATAGACTATGATTGGTTAAAAGAATTTGGAAAACAAGGAAACGACAAATTAAACAATATAGTTGTAACTTCTAACAATGAAATTTTAGGAACCGGTAATATTGAAAATAATATTTTACAAACATATAACATCTATGTTTTAAAAACCGATTTAAACGGAAATGTAATATCAAAAAGTGAGTTTGGCGGAGCAGATAATGAGTATGGTATAAATATTATTGATATTGACGACAGATTTGTTATTGAAGGAATATCATGTCTTGAAAAAAATAGTATGATTACTCTTCTTAAAGATAATTTTAAAACTGAATAATTATCAGTTTTATATTATTATCTTATCATTATAAAACGTATGTATATCAACTATTATAAATATATTGTAAAAATCTCATTATAAATACATTATGTGATTTGTTAATCTGCTGTATTTTAAGTAATTTTATCTGAATTATACCATAAAACAAATGAGATTATTTGAAGAGGTCATTGCAGAGTTAAAATCTATAGCAATTTGTTGATATAAAAGTTGCTGTTAATTAACAAATATCTCATTTTGTTCGAAATGGTGACTTTTTTAGAAAGTTTCATAAGTGAATGATTTAAAAAAAATTATGAAAGAGCAAAGTAGTTCCATATGTGTATGAATTTTGGAATTACTTTATTATTGACAAATAATAAAATTTTAAACATATGAAAAGGGCACTTGTTTTTTTAATTATATTTTTGTTAGCTACAGCCTCTGAGTCTTTGTTTGCTCAACTAACAAGCTGTACCGGTACATTTTCTGATAATACAACAATTACTCTGGAAAACGAAACAATATCACCCGAAAATGCAAAAAGAATAAGACTTAAAATAGTATATCATCAAAATAATGCAACAATAAGTATTTATGAAGGAACAGATGCTACCGGAACATTACTGTATCATCATGACGGAACAACAAGTATTACCGATTCAATAATCTATACCGGATATTCTGCATCGGCAAGTAGTGTTTATATTGAATATACAAACTCTAATGGAATATCTGATGATGAATATCAAATAGAATGGTTGGGAATAATAGATGTTGATGGTTCTGCTTATAATGTAAAGTGTAATGGTCAAAATGATGGAACAGCAAATATTTCAATAAACGGAGGAACTTCTCCTTATACAATTAGTTGGAGTTCCGGTGAATCAACAGAATCTGTTTCTGATTTGTCACCCGGAACTTATACAGTTACCGTAACAGATAACAATTCTTGTAAATTCGACACATCTTATACAATTAAAGAACCGGATGTGTTAACAGTTTCTTCCGAAGTAATTAAAAATAATTGTTCTCCCAGTGGTAGTAACGGAGAACTTAAAATAACAGCTCAAGGTGGCTCCACTCCTTACGATTACCATTGGTCGCAAGGTGGAACAACACAAACTATTTCCGGCTTAACATCAGGAACATATAACTACACCGTAACCGACGTGCAAGGTTGTGAAGAAACAGGAAACGAAACGGTGTCTGAACCTGCAGTTGCTTTATCATCATCAGTTACATCATCAACCAATGTTTATTGTAAAGGTGATAATACGGGCAGTATTACCATAAGTGGAGTTGATGGTAACTCTCCTTATTCTTATCAGTGGGGAGACGGAGCAAATAATTCAACCTTAGCAACAGTATCAAATTTGCTTGCAGGAACTTATTATTTTACAATTACTGATAATTACAACTGTTCTGTGTCGGGAAATCATACAGTTACAGAACCGGCAAATGCTCTTACAATAAATCTTACCGAAAAAACTAATGCATCGCATTACAATGCAAAGGATGGAGCTATTAAAATAGATCCTTCAGGAGTACAAGGAACTGCAGGATATAATTGGACAGGAACTGACATTACAAACCCAAGTGAAAAAAATCAATCTAATTTAGGAGCAGGAACCTACAATGTTACTTTAACTGATGATTATTGTTCAACAAACGAAAGTTACAATATAACACAACCGAATATAATTTATGCAGGAACAATTCAAATAAATTCAGGAACATCAACATCTGTATGTGAAGGTATTACACCTCCTAATATTACAAGTTCAGAAGATGCAGACGGACCAAATGCTTTTACATATTCGTGGAAATTTTCCGACGACAATTCTACTTGGTCGGACACATCTTCGGTAACTACTGCAACTTATACTTTTCAAGGAACAATAACTAAAAGTATTTACGCCAAAAGAGTTGCCACCGACAATACAACATCTGATGTTGCGGAATCAAATACTGTTTTTATAGAATTACACAAACTGTCTGTTACATACGAAGTAATAAATAATGTTTTGTGCAATGGCGAATCAACAGGAAAAGCCAGAGTATTGGTTAGCGAAGGCACAAGACCATATACTTACAACTTTTCAGTATCTAACACCGATTCATTAATTGAAAATTTGAGTGCAAGTAGTTATGATTATACCGTAACCGACCATTATTCTTGTAAAAAATCGGGCACAATAACCATTACCGAACCATCGGCTTTAGCAGTAAACTTTAATGACAGTTCAAATTATAATTCTTATGGAGTTAGTTGTAACGGAAAAAGCGACGGTTGGATAGAGGTGACAGCATCGGGAGGTACTTCTCCCTATTCATACGAATGGTATAATAGTAGCAGTTCCATAAATCAAGCGACAGCAAAAGCAAATAATCTTCCGCCTGAAACTTATAGATGTGTAGTTACAGATAATAATAGTTGTCAGCAAACAATGTCGTCATTAAAAATGACAGCACCTGCAGAATTACTGTCGGGTGAAATAGAGATAAATGGTAGTAATACCGATTATGTATGTGAAGGTGAAAATAGTTTTACATTTACAGAAAAGACAGCAGCAGTAGGAGGAAGTGGTGGTTATACTTACGATTGGGAGTCGTCAACGGATAATGCTAATTGGACACTAATAGCAACAACAGGAACGACATCTTATACATGGAATCACATCTTAACAGAGGATACATATATCCGTCGTGTAGTAAAAGATGGAGCAACTACTGCTGCATCAAACAGTATTTTTCTTGATTTTATTGCCGGTACTAATTTGTCGGTCTCTAATCTAGAGTCGGAATATTGCTATAATCACGATACAGTTACAATTATTGGTTCACCTACAAATGCTAACGGTGTATTTACCGGACAAGGAATCTTGAATTCAAATAACGGAATAGCAAAATTTTTACCTTCAACTGCCGATACAGCAATAGCAAATCCTGTAAAAATAACATATACTTATACCGACCATGGTTGTGTAACAAACTTAGATAAGTTTACAACCATCAGACCTTTGCCTAATCCTGATTTTAATATTCCTGCAAAAATAGCCAAACAAGATTCTTCGTTTACAATCACAAGTAAAAGTCATTCGGGAGGTATATTCACAGGAGAAGGAATGACTACCGATGGAACTTTATATACACGAAATTTATCGGTAGGAACAACCTATGATATAACTTATAAAGTAGATAGTAGTTATGGTTGTTCAAATACAATAACTCATCAAACATTAATAATCGAAGGTACCGGTAAGTTTTTTGTAGATGCAGCTTTAACAATAGAACTTGGCGATAAATTTTGTTTTGACGGCGATGCTTTTACCATTTATGCAAAACCGTTTAACAATGATGTATCGGGTAGTTTTGAATCTCCGATTGTAAATACAGTAAGACAGCAAGGAACATTAACTCCTTCAAATTATAGTGGAAATGCTAATAATGAATATATTGTAAAATATAATTATTCAGGGGCAGACGGTGCATTTACAATAGAGAAAACTATTTATGTTTACGATGTTACCAATGAAGCTCAGATATTTAATCTTGACAACAGCTATTGTAATAATCATCAAACAGTATCAATAAATGCTAAACCATTATACAATGGCGATATGGGAGCCTTTTCAGGAGCCGGTATAACAGATCATGGTGATGCGACAGCTTTGTTTGATGTAAATAGTGCATCGTTAGGTTCAAATCCCGTTAGTGTAAAATATATATATACACAACACGAAAGCGGATGTAAAGATTCTGTTATACAGAATGTGACTATTAACAGATTACCGGAATTAACATTTGATTTGTCAACATTGTATAATATTGAAGGAACAAATGATACTTTACATGCTATACCTAATGGAGGAGAGTATTCTCCTGCTCAATATTTCACAAATGATAGTATTTTTATTCTTTCGGCAGCAGGATTGGGAAATAAAACAATAACATACACTTATACTGATGAAAATCAATGTGAAAATTCAGTTAGTAAAAATACAGTAGTTGATAGATATACAGGGAATATTATAAGTTTTAATAATTATTATTGTTACGATAGCGGAGTAGATACAATTTATGCTGCAGGTATAACAAATCCACAAGGAGTAATAGGGCAATTTTATGGAGCAGGTATTACAAATATAGGTAATAATGCTGCAATATTTAATCCTAAAGAAGCGTATGATGCGACAAATCATGAGATTACCGATTCGGCAATAAATGTTAAAATTAATTTTAAGTATAAAGGAACCGATAATTCTACACTATTTACAATACCGGCAACTACAAAAATCAGAAATAACGGGGAAATATTTATAAATAATATAAATGATGCTCATAGTTATTGTGGAAATGCAGAGTCGATAGAATTATCGGCAACTCCTGCTTACGGAAAATTTTCAGGCGATGGAATGACAGAAAATGTATTTAATCCGTCAGATGCAGGTTCAGGTATAGCAATAGTTACATATACATATACCGATAATGATGTAGGATGTGTAATACATAAGGATGATACAATATATGTTTTGGAAGTTCCCGATGTTTCTTTTAAAATAAGTGATATATGTGTGGATGATACAATAAAATTTACTTATATGGGAACTACTCACATCGATTCGTTGAGTAGTATTTTATGGGAATTTGGAGATGACTCAACTTCGCATGAACTTAATCCTGAGCATAAATATGTTGAAGCTGCCGGTATTAAGATAGCTTTGCATTTATCAACACATGGAGGATGTTTAAATGATACAATAACCGGATTGATTAATTTAGAGAATAATCCGAATGCAGATTTTATATGGCGACACGAATGTGATGGTGAAGATGTTACATTTATATCTATTGCAGCTGATAATGCTCAGTATTATTCATATTTGTGGGACTTTGGAGATAACAGCAGTTCAACCGAATACGAACCGGTTCATAAATACGAATCAATTGGTAAGTATCAGATTTCAAGAACAATTAAGTCGGTAACTCCAAATTCATCGTGTAAAACAATAGTTGTTGATACTATTTATGTAAGACCGGTATATAATATAACTCAAGATAACAGTTATCGTGAATCTTTTGAAAACGGAAATGGTTACTGGATACCAAGAAGTATAAATTCAGAAATGTATTCGTGGCAATATGGTATTCCCAAAGGAAATATCATTAATAAAGCAGCCGATGGAGTCAATATTTATGTGACAAGTTTAGATACATTTTATTACTCAAATGAACGCTCTGCAGTTTATAGCCCTTGTTTTGACTTTACAGATGCTAAAAAACCTATGATTAGCATGTCTATTTTTAAACAAATAGAAAATACCCGTGATGGAGCTGTCTTAGAATACTCGTCTGATGCCGGTGCCACATGGAATATTATTGGTGAAGTTGCTCAGGGAATAAATTGGTATAATTCTTATAATATTACGGCAAAGCCCGGTAATTTAAGCCCGCAAGGATGGACAGATACTATTCCTAATTGGGTTGTTGCAAGTAATTATATCGATAATTTAAAAGGAAAAACAAATATTCAGTTCAGAATAGCTTTTGCTGCTGATGATGCCGTTGAATACGAAGGGTTTGCTTTTGACAATGTATTTATAGGCGAAAGAACAAGAAGAGTGTTGATTGAGCATTTTACTTCTACAGAAAGAAATAATGCAATAAACAGCAACAAGGTTATTAATAATATTGTAGATGGAGCACCTTTGGATGTTATTGATATTCAATATCATTCAAGCGTTTATCCTGATGATGAACTTTATAAAGACTATCCGCTCGGAACAGGAACCAGAGAGGCTTATTACGGAATAAGTTCTGTTCCATATAGTATTTTTGATGGTAATACATATTTTAATTTCTCTCAAGATAATAAACCCGATGTTGATATTGTGAAAGTGTTGGCTTTAAATAATCCCGATTTTGATATGACACTTAATACAACAAACATCAATAATGGATTTAATATAAAATTAAAAATAAAAGCTAATACAAACATTAATAACAAACAGTTGCAATTGTTTACAGCTGTTGTTGAAAAAGCTGTTGTGTTAAATCAAAATTCACAATTAGTATTTCAAAATGTATTACGAAAATTTTTGCCATCCCCGAGTGGTAAATATCTTGATAAAAATTGGACAGCAGAACAAACTCAAACATTTAATTTTGAATATAAAATTGATGATTATATTAAAAATCCTGACACATTGATAGTTGTAGCTTTTATTCAAGATGAAAAAACAAAAAATATTTTACAAACAGTAACCAACGATAAATCGTTAATAGGAACGGCAATTAAACCGTGGTTGAAGGCAGGACAAGAATTAGATTATATTTTATATCCTAATCCCGCAACTGATATGGTTTATTTTGCATTCGGGACAATTACTGCAAATAATTCGGTAATTCAAATCATTAATAATACAGGAAAAGTTGTTAAAATAGTTGATTTGCCTGCCGAAATAAGTAATTTTAATGTTTCAATTTCGGAATTACCGCAAGGTTTATATTTTATTCGATGGATAAATAACAACAAACAAAAAATTAAAAAATTGATAGTAAAATAAAATTGGAATTATCCATATTATAATGACAGACAAACATTATAAGTCGGAATAAATGTAAAAACTTTTATTAAAGAATGTCGTTTTTAATATTTGGTTGCTGAGCTTATCGAAGCACTATCCTAAATTATTTTTTTTGAGATTGAGATTTGATAACCTTATCCCAACGGGCTTGTTCTCTTTTTAAAAGAGATATGAATTTTTGAGGAATATCGGTTTCTAATATCATATTTTCATTTGAATATGGATGTTTAAATTCTATTTTAACAGCACTTAAAAACAGTCCTTTCCCTTTAAATAATAGTTCTTCGGGAGAATATAGCTTGTCGCCTGTTATGGGAAAACCTGCTTTAGCCATATGTATCCTAAGTTGGTGAGTTCTGCCTGTTTCGGGATAAAGTTCAACAAGCGACATGAATGTATATTTTAGGCTGTTTACTGTTTTTATAACTTTAAATCTTGTGACTGCATCTTTATTATCAATAGTAGTTGAAATAACACCTTCTTGCTTTGGCGTGCCGATAACAACAGCAGAGTAAGATTTTCTTATTAATTTTTCTTGAAATTGTTTCCCTAAATTTATAGCTGCATTTTGTGTTTTGGCAATAAGTAAAATGCCGCTTGTGGGGTTGTCAAGTCTGTGAACAGGTAGGGCAGTAGGTAAAGCGTCTTGCTCAGGCGAAAGTTTTAAATTGTAAGCAACAGCATTTTGTATAGTTTTATAATAATTTCCGCTTACGCTGATGCCGGCAGGCTTATAAACAGCAGCAATATGATTATCTTCGTAAATTATATTAAGTTTAAGTTTTAAATTACTTTTTGTAACATAAATATCTGCAATATGCTCTATTATTTGTTCTGATTTAACAAACCTACTGCTTTCAACTTGTTGACCATCAAGTAATATTAATCCTTTTTTTATAGCTTTCTTTGCACTGTTTCTCGATTGTATTGTAGGAATATTTTGAATAATATAATCCGGTAATCTAATCTTTTCAGATAAATTACATGGCACAATATGTTTGTATATAATGGTTTTGTCTTGCATTTATAATTATCTTCTGTAAGAAAATTTTGTTGTGTAAAAATACCAAAAATAAGTTGTTTTAAGCATAGTGATAAAATCTTTTTATTTGAATAGTAACAATTTATGGGTTTAAATATATTTCATTTTAGGTTGGTGTGATTTTTTATACAAACCAATTTGTCGAATTATCTTATATTTTACTGACAAAAATGAACTTTTTATATTATATTTGGTTATAAAATTAATCCATTTTATAAAATATTGTAAAAAACCCTAATTCAAGGTTGAATAACGATAGAAAATAATAGAGTAATATAAATATATGGTTTTATGAAAGTAGTTCAAGGAATAAGATTCAGATTAACACTTTTTGTTACAATCACTTTTACAATTATTTATATAATAGTTTTCGGATACATATTCGACAGACTGAAAGAACAAGCTCAAAATGTAGCTTTGGGTAAGATTAACACCATATCATTAAATGAAGCAGCTAATATTAAAGAATATCTCGAAAAATTTATGGCATCAAATATACTTTT
>CAYRJP010000003.1:27609-32628 GCA_964424425.1 uncultured Bacteroidales bacterium
AAAGGTGTTGTAGGGTTTGATATTAGTCTTGAATCTTTTCAGCCGGTTATTAATAAAATAAAAATTCTAGAAACAGGTTATGCCTTGATTATTTCGTCAACAGGTATTATTATAGCAAGTCCCGATAAAGAACTTGTAGGAAGAAATATAATGGATTTTTATGGAGATGTTTTTAAAAATAATAATGTTTTTGATAAAATAAAGCAGGGAAAACAGTTTTCTTTTAATTATAATGATATTAAAACAAATCGTTACAGTAATGTTTTAATAACACCTTTTGCATTGGGAAATACTGATGCTCAGTGGTCTATTATTACAGTTGTTCCTGTAAAAGAAATTAACAGTAAATCAAAATCAATATTAATTACATCCATATTTATAGGATTAGCAGGGCTTGTTATTGTAGTATTCTTAGTTTGGTTGGTTGTAGGACGTGTTACAAAGCCGTTATCTCAAATCGCATTGTTAATTAAAGATTTGAATAAAGCCGATCTGAATATCTTAGATAATATTTCTAAAAAATTCAATAACGAAGTAGGCAAGATTGCTCATTCAACTTATTTGTTGATAGATTGGTTAAATAAAACAGGACAATTTGCCAATTCAATCAAAAATAAAGATTACAAGGCAGAGTATAAGTTGCTGAATAAAAATGATATACTTGGAGAGTCGTTGCTTGATATGCGTAATCATTTAATAAAAGCCGACGAAGAAGAAAAGAAAAGAATGGCAGAAAATAAACAGCATATTTGGTATTCGGAAGGAATAGGAAAAGTAGCCGAACTTATTCGCGATAATAGTGATAATGTTGAAAATATGACTTCCGCAGTATTAGTTTTTATTGTTGATTATGTTGAAGCAATACAGGGCGGAATTTTTATTCTTGATAATACTGAAGATACTAATGAGCAAATATATAATTTGCAGGCTGCCGTTGCTTACGGACGAAAAAAACTTGCAAATAAATCATTTAAAATGGGAGAGGGGCTTGTTGGAAGGTGTGCTTTTGAAAAAGAATATATATTGCTTACCGAGATACCGCAAGATTATCTTGATATAACTTCGGGATTAGGAACTACTAACCCCGATTGTATATTGGTAATTCCAATGGTATTAAATGAGAAAGTGTTTGGAGTTATTGAACTGGCATCGTTTAATGTATTTGAAGATTATCAAATAAATTTTATTGAGAAAATAAGTGAAAGTATCGCTTCTGCTGTTTCAAATATGCAAATTAACGAACAAACAAAATTGTTACTCGAAAAATCAAAAACTCAACGCGAAATGCTTGCTTCGCAAGAAGAGGAGATGAGACAAAATCTTGAAGAGATGCAAGCTACACAAGAAGAACAAGAGCGTTTAGTTGAAGATGCAAAAAATAAACACGAATATTTGTATTCAATAATTAATGGTATTCCCGATGGCGTTTGTATTGTCGATATTGATGGTAATATTGTAGAAGTAAATTCAGCATTCTCGGCAATTACAGGATACAAAAATAGTGAATTGGTAAATAAAAAATTTGATATTGTATTTGAAGCTGTTGATGTTAATCAAATATTAACATCTCATAACGGTGAAATTATTATTAATACAAAAGCAGAAACTAAAAATAAAGTATTTTTAAAAACAAATATTGTTAATATCAATAACAAACGAATGTATCTGTTCTTGTTATCCTCGTAATTTATTCTTGTTTATGACAAAAAGCATATTTTATTCAAAACATTCGCAGTAAATTTGTTTGCTAATTTAGAGTTGAGTAAAACAAATGTTTTTTTGATAAATAAAATCTCTTTTTATTGTGAATTTACAATCAATAATTAAACTTGTTAATGGAAAGATTGTTACAAAATCTAAAGTTGCGGCATGCTTTAATATAGCTCTAACTTCCGATTTGATGAGCGATATACTTACTCTTGATGTTGAAAATGCAATTTTAATAACCGGGTTGAATAATCCTCAGACAATTAGAACTATGGAGATGTCGGATATTCATTGTGTTATAATAGGTAGAGGAAAAGAAGTGTCAAAAGAAATGATACAATTGGCTGATAAATGTAATATTACAATAATAGAATCACCATTTACTGTTTTTAAAATTTCAGGATTGTTATTTTTACAAGGCATTAAAGCTGTTTATTAATTATATTATTGTTATGATGCAGTTTAATTATAAAGTTAAAGGCGGCGATTTTTCAAATGCAGGTGACGCATCAAGCGATGTGAAAAAAAATCTGAAAAAGTTGAATGTTAATCCTAAAATTATACGTCGTATAGTAGTTGCATTATACGAAGCTGAAGTTAATATAGTAGCACATGCTTACAGCGGAGAGATAAAGGTAAATATTGATATTGATAAAATACAGATAGAATTAAATGATAAAGGTCCCGGTATCGAAAATATTGATATGGCAATGCAAGAGGGATATTCAACAGCTTCACAGACTGTGCGTGAAATGGGATTCGGTGCAGGTATGGGATTACCCAATATAAAGAAAAATTGTGATGAATTTATTATAAATTCTAAAGTTGGAGAAGGAACTGATTTAATAATAATTGTATATTTATCATAAAGAGAAAATTAAAATGGATAAGCCTTTTTTCTTTCATGCAATAAAAGTTGACGAACAAAAATGTATCGGTTGTTCGCACTGTATGAATGCTTGTCCTACTGAAGCTATTCGCATTTGGAACGGTAAAGCGATTATTGACGATAATAAGTGTATTGATTGTGGAGAATGTTACAGGGCGTGTCCCGTAAAGGCAATTTATGTTGAGGAAAACAGTTTTGATACAATATTTAATTATAAATACAGAATAGCACTTTTTCCATCGGTGTTTGTGGGGCAGTTCCCCGATAAAATTCAGCCAAGTCAGGTTTACAGCGAACTTCATCAAATAGGTTTTACTCATCTGTTTGAGGTTGAAAGAGCTGTTGAAATTCTTAATCGTAAAATTGTAGAATATCAAAAAAAGGAAGGTAATCCTTTACCTGTAATATCGTCGTTTTGTCCATCGGTAATACGGCTTATTCAGGTTAAATTCCCATCTCTGGCAGATAATATCTTAAAACTCGGAACACCAAGCGATATTGCCGCATATTATATTAAAAAGAAACTTATTGATACCGGTATTCCCGAAAATGACATTGGTATTTTTTATATAACCCCTTGTGCTGCTAAAATTGCTGCAATAAAAAGTCCTGTGGGTGAGGAAAAGTCAATAGTTGACGGAGCAATAAATTTAAATAGTCTTTATAATATAATTTACAGGCGAATAAAAAATTCACAAACTAAAACATGTATTGTGCCCGAATCGTCGCAACTGTCAGATTATGAAGTGTTGTGGTCGCTTACCAAAGGTGAGGCTAAAAGGGTTAGCGGCAGGGCTCTTGCTATTGACGGTATAAAAAATGTAATGGAATTTCTTGAACAAGTAGAAAATGAAGAAATTAAAGATATAGATTATCTTGAATGCAGAGCCTGTAAAGAGGGGTGTGCCGGTGGTATTTTAAATGTGCAAAACAGATTTATTACTGTAGAAACTCTTAATAGAAGAGTGCAACAAAATGGTAATAAGAATGCTTATTTGTGTAGAATATCAAAATATGAAGAGTATCTTTCGTCTAAAATGATACTGAAAGATGTAGAGCCTCGCAGCATGATGATGCTTGATTCAGATATGACTGAAGCAATGAAAAAAATGGTTCAGGCTCAAAAAATACTTAATCAATTGCCGGGTATCGATTGTGGAGCTTGCGGAGCACCTACTTGTAGAGCTCTTAGCGAGGATATTGTAAAAGGTGATGCTACATTGTCGCATTGTGTGTTTGTGCAAAAAGTTATGATGAACAACGGCGATATAGATATGAAAACGGCATTTGCCATAATAGATAAAATTTGGGGCGAACAAAAAGCTATAAAGGGAACAATAAAAAAGACAGAATAAAATGAATATAAAACAATTAGCAGAAGAATTAAAATTAACGATTATCGGAGGAAAGCAAGGGCTGAATAATGAGGTAACAGGCGGTTATACATCCGATTTGTTAAGTGATGTAATGGGGAATATTATCGATGGAAATATTTGGATAACTCTGCAAACTCATAAAAATGTTATAGCTATAGCATCGTTGCGTGATGTTAGTGGTATTGTGCTTGTAAAAGGGTTGCAACCCGATTCCGATATGTTGGAAAAAGCAAATGAGGAAGGAATACCGGTATTGTCAACTGATATGGAAACTTTTGAAATTACAGGTAAAATATATAATTTATTAAATGGTTAACTTATTTTGAACACATATAAAGCCGATTTACATATCCATACAGTGTTGTCACCTTGCGGTGATTTATTTATGAGTCCGCAAAATATTGTTATACAGGCAGCCAAAAAAGGACTTGATATTATAGGTATTGCCGACCATAATACAACACTACAAGCTCTTTTGGTTGAAGAAATTGCTGAAGATTACGGTATTTTTGTGTTGTGTGGTGCTGAGGTAACAAGCAAAGAAGAAGTTCATTGTCTTTGTTTTTTGCCTGATGTTGAACGGTTAAATATCTTTCAAAAATATCTTGACGAAAATTTGCCTGATATAAAAAACAATACCGATAAATTCGGATATCAGGTTTGTGTTGATAGAGATGAAAATATAATTTACGAAGAAGAAAGATTACTTATTTCTGCAATAAATCAAACTATTGAGCAGATAGAAAACAAGGTGCATAGTTTAAACGGAATATTTATCCCTGCTCATATCAATAAATCAAATTACAGTATCATAAGCCAGTTGGGATTTGTCAGCCCCGATTTAAAAATTGAGGCTCTTGAATTGTCAAAACATATCACCAAACAGAAATTTATAGAAACAAACAAATATTTATCAGGTTATACATTTATTCAAAGTTCTGATGCTCATTTTGTTGATGATATCGGAACAGTTTATACCAACATAAATATGCAGGAAAGAAACTTTGACGAAATAAAAAGAGCTTTGCAAACAGGATTTGTTGATAT
>CAYRJP010000003.1:32728-34841 GCA_964424425.1 uncultured Bacteroidales bacterium
ACATCATAAATGCGGTCGGCACCAAACGAAATGCCTACGCCCGACACATCAGGTAGTCCGAAAATTCCCGTAAGGTCATCATATCTGCCGCCTCCTGTAATTGAACCTATCTCTGCATCAAGAGCTTTTACCTCAAAAATGGCTCCCGTATAATAATTAAGTCCGCGTGCTAAAGTTAAATCAAGTTCAACATTTGTTTTTAAATTTAACGAATCCAACATTTCAAAAACTGTTTTCATCTCATCAATTCCCTTTTGCCCTATCTCCGATGTTTTAAGCACTTCGCTTATTTGAGTTAGTTTTTTGTTGTTATTTCCCGAAAGGTTTAAAATAGGTTGAAGCATATCAACTGCTTTTTGTGGTAATCCTTTCTCTATCAGCTCTTTATTTACATTATCAATACCTATTTTATCTAATTTGTCAATAGCTACTGTTATATCAATTATTTTATCGGGTTGTCCTATTACTTCGGCAATTCCCGATAAAATCTTGCGGTTATTCATTTTTATTACCACATTGATATTTAATCTTTTATAAACATCGTCAACGATTTGAATAAGTTCAACTTCGTTTAAAAGAGAGTTGCTGCCTATAACATCAACATCACACTGGTAAAATTCGCGATAGCGACCTTTTTGCGGTCTGTCGGCACGCCAAACATTTTGTATTTGATAGCGTTTAAACGGAAATTGAACATCATTGCGATGTTGAACCACATAACGTGCAAATGGAACTGTTAAGTCGTATCGTAAGCCTTTTTCTGATATTTGGTTGGTGATTTTTGCGGAATTTTTTTCTGTCAATAAGTTACTATCGGTTTTTTTTAAAAAATCGCCTGAATTAAGTATTTTAAACAAAAGTTTATCCCCCTCTTCTCCGTATTTACCCATCAATGTCGATAGGTTTTCCATTGCCGGAGTTTCTATGGGTTGGTAGCCGTAAAGTTTAAAAACTGATTTTATTGTATCAAAAATATAATTTCTCTTAATCATTTCGGAAGGTCCGAAATCTCTTGTGCCTTTTGGTATAGACGGTTTCTGAGCCATAATTTATCTGTTTAAATTCAGGGTGCAAAAATACGGGAAAGATTTTGATATATAAATAAAAAACAATGAAATATTATTGAGAAATGTATTTGAAATGAAAAAAAATAATGTTATTTGGCTAACACATGAACCATTTGCATGTATTCATCGTTAGATAAATCATTTAAGAAGTAAGACTTAGGATTTATTTTATTATTATTATGTATAACTTCATAATGCAAATGCGGACCGGTTGATGTTCCTGAGTTCCCTATCTCAGCAATAATTTGACCTCTTTTTACCACATCTCCCTCTTTTACATAAATTTTACTTAAATGTCCGTATAGAGTTTTAAATCCATAACCATGATTAATTACTAATCTTTTCCCGTATCCGGTTTTTGTTATTCTGATATTTTCTACTTTGCCATTACCGGGAGCATAAATAGGACTGCCTATCGGTCCGGCAAAATCTATTCCGGTATGTTTTATTAATCTGTGGTAGATAGGATGCATACGCCAACCAAACGGATCGGATATTCTGTAATAACCCGAAGGAGATATGGGAATTATGCCGGGAACGGAAAGCAGACTATCTTGTTTTACTTCTGCCAAATAATATAAAGTGTCGTATGATTTTTCTTGTATCTGAAGTTGTTTTAATAAAATATCACTCTTTAATGATAAGTTAATAAGCAAATCTCCGTTTGAAAAACTCTCTAAATTATGATACTTATTTACACCACCAAAACCTGCTTGGCGTATAGTTGATGATAATGGAGATTTAAAAGCAATTACACGATATAAGTTATCGTCTTTATGTTCGTATTGTTGTAAATTAGTAGAAATGCTATCAAATTTTATATTTATCTGTTCTACTTTTGAAAGTAATGTTTTATTCTTTTTTTGAAATAATAGCTCTTCGGGTGATTTTAAAATGCCTGAAAAAGACACTATCCATAAAGCTAAGCCCAGTGCTGTTCCTGCATAAACATACTTTAATGCATCTTTAATTTTTTGTTTTAAAGATGAATCTTGTTTGCTGAAAACTAAATTATTATTGTCAAATTTGTATAAACGCTTCATTAT
>CAYRJP010000004.1:0-2000 GCA_964424425.1 uncultured Bacteroidales bacterium
GCTTCCTTCAAAAGATTCAGATATGTAAGCAAGGTTATATAAATTTGTGTTTTTTAAATTATCAGCCGAAAGTTTTGCATTTAATACATCTTTCAAACTTTTATTTACGGGTTCATCGTTAAAATCGCCGATAATAATAATATTAGCATTGGGAGATATTTTAAATATGGAGTCGGTAACATGTTTTAATACCGAAGCTGTAAATTTACGATAAGGTTCGGATTGAAGTTGTCCGCCCCAGCGAGAAGGCCAGTGATTTACAAAAATATGAACGGTGTCTTTTTGATGCAAAACACCTTTTGAGTATAAAATATCGCGAGTAAATTTTTCGGGGTTATTCGGAAAATGTATAGGGATAAACTTATTTTTTACAGGTTTATATTTTTTTGGTTGATAGAGTAATGCTACGTCAATACCACGTTTGTCGGGCGATTCTTTATGAATATATTTGTATTCGAGCATGTAAAGTTGAGAGTTGTAAACTAAATCTTTTACGGCTCTTCGGCTTTCAACTTCGCACAGTCCCACAAGTTCAACAGGTCGCCATCCGCCGACAGCGGTAATAACTTTTGATATTTTATTTAATTTATCGTAGTATTTTGTTTTATTCCAGTGGTGGTTTCCTTCGGGTAAAAAATCTTCATCTCTTTTTGCTGAATCATCGTAAGTGTCAAACAGATTTTCGCAGTTGTAAAACATTACACGAGCATATCTGCCGGTTTCAATTTTTTTTATTAAAGTATCCGACAAGTTTTGCGATTGCAAATTTGCAGCTATAAAAAGCATTAAAAATAATAGCCGAATACTTAATGTCATATGTTTAAATTTTATTATTTAGTTGTATAAATTATAGACACAAATACGTGAATGAACATTGTTAAATATTATTTTTTTTCGGGAATCCTTTCGTAAGCACCAAGGTCGGGTTTACCATCCATATTTCTGTCGTTATCGTCTTGGTCGGTTGGAATCATAGTGCTGTAAAATACTGAACCTTTGTTTATTGCTGCCGATAAAGTATCAAGTCTGAAATTGCCTTCGTAAGTATTGATAAATCGCGGCAATGAATCTTTATCTCTGATAATACTTTTGTAAATATCTTTATTGTTTGTATCAAATTCATCGTCAAGTTTCATTAAGCAATGGTCGAATAAAAATGAGAATGGTTTAGTTTCATCGGGATGTTGGTCGATGAAAAATTCGCTGTCAATGTTGCCGTATATTATGCTATTGCCAAATATTGCCGAAAAATCAAAAGTATAATATTTATCTTCGTTTTTATAATAATTATTAAAAATAAGCGAGGGAGTTTTTCTTGTATTAAAATCATAATAATTGCCAATAGTAGATTGATAAAATTCATAATGTCCGCCTAGGCTGAGTACTACGGCATAATATCCGCAATTTGCTATTACCGAATTGAAAACCAAAACTTTTGACGATTGAGCCATAAGTCCGATTGCACTCATATTTTTAACTATTGAATTGCTCAAAGTAAGAGTAGGATTATCTCCTTCGCCGACAGAATCAACTTGAATACCTTTTACTCCGTTTTTAATTATTGCATGGTCAATAATATTGTTGTCACTTCCTTTCCAAAAGTGAATGCCGCCTGTCAAGTATTTAATGTCTTTTTCTTTATTTATGTAATATGCATACCACTGTCCGGGAGTGTATTTATACCATTCTTCGAGCCTGTCGCCCTGAAAAGTCACGGGATTATCAACAGTTCCGTGAACTTGTAAGGTTCCCAATACCCACATTGCCGATTCGTTATGAAAGTATATTCTTACACCTTCTTCAATAGTCAGTGTTTGATTTTTATCTACCAAAATGGAGTTATAAATAAGATATGGTTTATCGTTTATCCATGTTCGTGTATCAATTACCGAATCGTTATAAAGATGCACATCTTGTCCGTAAGCAACAAGTTTTACGTTTTGAGTATTTCCGTTTGTGATAAACATTACGGAATCTTCAATAACCATAGGGCTGTTGGA
>CAYRJP010000004.1:2100-3591 GCA_964424425.1 uncultured Bacteroidales bacterium
TTTAAAAACAAAACGAAGCGACTACAATAAAATTGCAGTCGCATAATATTTTGTTTAAGAATTAAAGTTTATATTTTAAAATAATTCAACTTCAATATTTTGTATAAATGCTGTATAAGTATATTCGTTTTGAACTTTTGCAACTGCAAGCATTATTATAATTGAAACTTCTTCGCCATTTTTATTTATAATAGTTGTTTCACGACGCACACCTATTAATTTTCGTTTTTCGGGTCTGATTAAAGTGTAAACCATTTCATCATCTTTTTCTTCTTTTACATCTTTAAACAACATTTTTACATTATTACCCAACACTTCTTTACGAGAATATCCCCAAAGATTTTCAGATGTACGGTTAAAGAATTCAACAATTCCGTCTTGATTTATTGTTAAAATAGCATCGTGAGCACCTTCAAGTGTTTTCTCATTTCGAATTTTAATTTTTTCAATTTCTTGGAATTGTATTTTAAGTTCTTGTTTGGCTTCTTCAAGTTTTTCTTTAAGTTTTATTTCGTTGGCTTTAAGTTTTTCTTCTTGTTTTTTCAATAATTCATTTTGTTGTTTGGTAATAAGTTCCATCTCTTTTTGTTCGGTAATATCATAAGCTATTGATATTATTTTAGAGATTTCGTTATACATATTATGGACAGCAGTAAATGTAACATCAAACCATTTGTCCTTGCCGTCTTTAGTAATTAATTTGGTTTGTCCTTGATATGTTTCTCCGTTTACAACTTTTTCCCATATTTCTTCAAACTCGTGATTCTCATCTTCACTCATAAAGTTGAAAACGCCATAATTTTCAATATCTTCGGGTGAGTAACCGAGTATCTCGGTGAATTTTTGATTACTTTCAATCAGTCTTCCACTCGGAGCATATACAATTTTAATACTGGAATGATTAATAGCTTGAATTTGACCTTCGTAATCAAGACTTTGCTCCTTGTGTTCGGTAGTGTCAATAGCTAGGAACAGGATTTTTTCAACTTCATTTTGATTGTTTCTTACACAAGTATATGTTGCCATAGTCCATAGGTCTTTACCGGCCTTGGTTACGTGTTTCATATAACCTTCAAAATGTTTTCCTCCTAAAGCAAGTTCGTCCCAAATTTCATTAAACCAAGCTTTATCTTTTTCGCTTATAAACATTGATATGTGATGACCTTCAACATCGGTATTGCTTGTGTATCCCAGTTTTTTCAGGAATTTGGTATTGGCATACAAAAGAATACCGTTTACATCGTATTCTGCTCTGATAAGAGTATGATTTACCGAATTTGTAAAACTGATAAACTCTTCGGCTTGTTTTGCTGCTTCTTCTTGTGTAGCTTGCAATTCTTCCATATTTTGTCTCATCTCCTCTTCTTGTTGAGTAAGCCTTTCGGCTGCTTGACGAGATTCGCTTAATAGTTTTGCGGTTCTGATGTTAATTTTTACGGTAGAGAATGTTGTAGCAATACTTTCGGCAACTTTTTCTACAAATTCAATTTT
>CAYRJP010000004.1:3691-8145 GCA_964424425.1 uncultured Bacteroidales bacterium
TCAATAAGAATATTTCCTAAAATATTTTCCTTATCGGGATTATATTCAATATCAAGGTTATCTTGACTTAAATTTTTTGCAAAGTCAAGCATATTATCTTGCATTTTGTTTTTAGTTGCTTCGAGCTTAAATAGTTTATACTTAATGTTATACAAATAGCTACCTATAAAATATCCTGCAATTGTGGTAATTAAAGGAATAATATCAACAATGAAAAAATGAAACCCCGAAGAGTGAAGTTTTCCTATGTTTTCTAAGGTAAATACCTGATTACTTGCTTTAAATACTATTGAGTAAATAAAAGTCAGCAGTAACATTCCGAATGAGAATGTTATTAATGATAAATTAAACCTGATATTAGATATATTTTTATTTTCCATTCAAATTAAGGTGATGAATTGTTAATAAAATATAATTACAGTCTAAAAATACTAAAATATTTTATAATATGCCTTTTTTCATTTTAAATAAAAGAAATAATCACTTTAATATTGCAGTTTTAATACTTTTTCGGCAATCTTATCTAAAGGTAAAATATCTGTTGCTGCATTGAGCTTTATTGCTTCTTTGGGCATTCCGAATACAATACATGATTTTTCGTCTTGCGCAATTGTATGAGCTCCGGTTTCTTCTAATTCTTTTAATCCTTGAGCACCATCTGCTCCCATTCCGGTCATTATAACGCCAATGGCATTTTTTCCTGCATATTTTGCGGTAGAACGAAATAAAACATCAACAGAAGGGCGATGTCTGTTTACCAGTTCACCATTGTTTATTTCAACATAATATCTTGCACCGCTTCGTTTTAATAACATATGATAATTTCCCGGAGCTATTAATGCTTGACCTCTTAATACGGTATCGTTATTAGCAGCTTCTTTAACAGTAATTTTGCATATAGAGTTAAGCCTTTCGGCAAATGAACGTGTAAAATGTTCGGGCATATGTTGTACTATTACTATTCCCGGACTGTCAACGGGCATTGCTTCAAGAAATATTCGCAGAGCTTCTGTTCCACCTGTTGATGCTCCTACTGCTACAACTTTTTCTGTTGTTTTTAACATACTATGTTGAGATGAGCTTTTAGGTAAAATGGCATCGGCTGTGTATTTTGGTTTTGTTGTTATGTGAGATGTTTTGGAAATAGTTTTCTTTTTACGTTTTATTTTGGCATTGGCAGCAGCTTTTACTGCATCACATATTTTTATTTTTGATTCTTCGATAAAATCTTTTGTGCTTAAATTTGGTTTTGTAATTAACTCAACAGCTCCATATTCTAATGCTCTGATTCCTGTTTCGGTTCCTTGAGCGGTTAAGCTTGATATAATAACAACGGGTATTGGGTGTTGTGTCATTATTTTTTTTAAAAATGTTAAACCGTCCATTCTTGGCATTTCAATATCCAGAGTTATAACATCGGGCACTTCATGTGCTATTTTATTTGCTGCAAAATACGGGTCGGCAGCAACTCCCATAACATCAATATCAGGGTCTTCACTCAAAATAGAGCTTAATGTTTGTCTGACTACCGCAGAATCGTCAACTATTAAAACTTTTATTTTATCTTTCATCTGTTTATAATTATTTATCAATTGTCAGATGGAACATCCTATTCGTTAATTAATTTTTCAAATTTAGTGTTTATGTTATAATCATAGTTGTGTGAGTATTAAGCGAATTATCATGGATGTTTCATTTTTTTATTTTTTTATTTTTTTGATAGTATATAAATTTTGTTGTTATTAAAAATAAATATAAAGTGTTTTAAATATTGTATTTATTGTGATAGCAAATGTGTAGTTTATTGTTTTATATATTATTGATTATATTTTTTGTTTTGATATTAATTCAGGTTATGTAATTTCATTACTTTTTTTTATAAATCTCATTAAAACAGTTCCTGTAAATGTATTAAAACGTATTTTACGACCAAGTTTGCCGCCTACACTTTTCCCTATAATTTTTATATTGTTTTCTTTTAATAGTTTAATTGCAATTTCAATATTTCGTTCTCCTATTTTAAAGTGATTTGTTTTAGTTTCTACTACTTCACCGCCTCCAAAAACTTTTGCTTCGATATTATTAATATTACAACCCAAATTAAGCATCTTTGACAATAATTTTTCAATAGCGATATTGCCGTATTTAGGTGAAGCCAACCCGGTTCCATTCCAAAAAGGCAGCATAAAATGATTTATTCCGCCTATTTTTTTTTCTTTGTCGTATAAACAAACAGCTACACATGAGCCAAGTATTGTGTCAACAATATACGGTTCTGCATCAATAAAAAGAGCTGCAGGAAATAAAAAATGGCTTTTATGTTCTTGTTCTGTATTGTTAGAATACTTCATCTTCATCACTGTCTCCAAATATAAACTCGTTTCCGTCAATTGCATATCCTTGATTTTCGGCTATTTCGGCTTGAGGTATTTCTATAATAAACATTGAACCTATGTTTTGTTTGCTTACAATATTAATATTACCGTTTAAAATATCAATTAAAGCTTTTGTTACCGATAAGCCTAACCCGTGTCCGGGATTCAGGGAATTAATTGAAGAGTCAACTCTTTTGAATCTGTCAAAGATTGTTTCAAGATTTTTTTTATTGATACCTATTCCGTAATCTTTGACTGATATTTTTAATGTGTTATTTTCAATCCATCCTTTTATTTCAATACGATTGGCTGCATAGCTGTATTTTATGCTGTTGCTTAAAAGATTAGATATTATTAATCTTAATTTTTCGGGGTCGGTATTAAAATATATTTTTTCGGATAGTTCTTTGTCTATTTCAAAATCAAAATGAACTTTGAGCTGTTTTTGTTCGGCTTTATACTTATATGCACTAATTACGCTGTTTATCAGCATATTGACATCGGTTTTTATTATTTCGGGATTTGCTTCGCCTGCTTCAATTTTGGCTGCCGTGAAAATATTATTTAATTGGAAATCAAGCTCAAATGCTTCGGAATGAATAAGTTCTGCCATATTTTTTATTTTATCAATATCATTATCTTTTGATGCAATAATATTTTTTGATAAACCTAAAATAGAGGCAAACGGATTTACTATTTCATTGGTAATATTTGAAATAAAATGACTTTTTAATGCTTCGGATTCTGTTAATTTTTTATTAACATTTTTGAGTTCTTCGCGTTGTTGGGTTAATATTTTTTTACACTCCGAAGCATCTTTAAATTTTAATTTTAAATTCTCTAATATTTCTTTATCTGATAACATAATAAAATGTATTTAGATTTTAATATAGATTGTCGGCTGCAATACTTTTAGTGGAACATTCATATTTGTAATAGATTCGGAATGTCCCAGAAAAAAATAACCTCCGAGATTTAGTTTGTTACACAATTTATTTATTACTATTTCTTGATTTTCTCGTTCAAAGTAAATTAATGCATTTCGGCAAAATATAATATCAAAAGATTCATTTATTCTATAAATATCATCCATAAAATTAAGTCTTTGAAATTTTATTTTATCTCTTAATTCTTTAATTACTCTTACTTTTGGTTTTGTGCGGTCTTTTGATTTTAAAAAATATCTTTTTTTTATGTCAAGCGGAATCATTTCTATACGTTCTTCGGGGTAAATAGCATTGGCTCCGGTTTTTAGCATTTGTGTAGAAATATCGGTTGCAATAATTTGATAATCGAATCCCGGGTTTTTTAATTTAAATTCGTTTAATACAATGGCAATAGTGTATGGTTCCTCACCTGAAGAACATCCTGCACTCCACACTTTTATGTTTTTTTTGTTTTCATTGTAAATATCGGGTAGTATTGTTTCTTTAAGAGTTTCGAAATGAACGGGTTCTCTGTAAAAATCGGTTTTATTTGTGCTTACTACATCCATCATATGAATGATTTCTTCTTTGCCTTCTTCGCTGAAAACATAATCAACATAAGTTTTAAAATCAGCGATTTGTAGTTTTCGTAATCTTTTATGTAATCTTCCTTGTAATATACTTTTTTTTGCAGGTGGCATTTTTATACCGTAATTTGATTGTATAAAGTTGCTTAAACGCAGAAATTCTTTATCGGATAAAGTGATGTTATATATATTTAACAGATTGTTATCCATATTTAGATATTAAATTACGATACAATAGGTTTGACTTCGGTATCTTTAGATATTATTTCAGTGTCAGAGTTAAAAATTAAATTAATATCCAACAGTAAAATAAAACCGTCTTTCAGTTTATATAACCCATGAATGAATTCAGTTTTGTATTTTGTTCCTATTGTAGGAGCCGGTTCTATCTCTTTTTCTTTTATTTCGGTTACTCTGTCGATTGCATCAACTAATATGCCGAGTTGAACAGGTTCATCTTCAACATTTACCGATAATACGACAATACAGGTATTTTTGGTAAAAACAATGGGTGTCATACCAAATTTTATACGCATATCAATTACAGGTAAAACATTACCTCTTAA
>CAYRJP010000004.1:8245-10909 GCA_964424425.1 uncultured Bacteroidales bacterium
AAAACTAAAGCAACAGTTCCGTTACCTAATATTGTAGCACCTGAAATAGTTTGTTGATTTCGATACATTTTACCTAATGGTTTTAATACAGCCTGATATTGTCCGATGATATAATCAACAACCAGCCCTATTCGTGAATCGCCGTATTTTACTGCGACAACATGAGTATTTTCATCGCTGTCCGATTTTAAGTCGAAAACATCACGAAGATCAATAAATGCTATTTCTTTATCTTCGGTTCTAATCAAGTTGTTGATGGCGTTATCAAGAATCTCTTGTTTGAATTCATAGCATTTGTCAACTGATGACAGAGGAATAACAAATTTTGTGTCTTTAATATTTACCAACAGCCCGTCGATGATTGATAAGGTAAGAGGCAGACGTATTGTAATTGTTGTTCCTTTGTTTAGTTCGGTGTTAATGTCTATTTCGCCTCTTATTTCGGAAATTTTACGTTTTACCACATTCATACCGACACCTCTGCCTGATACGTTTGTAACTTTTTTAGCAGTGGAGAATCCGGGCATAAACAGTAAATCAAAAATTTCTTTATCTTTTAGTTCAACGTCACTTTCTATTAAACCTTTTGCTATAGCAGCTTCTTTAATTTTGTTCAGGTCAATACCTTTTCCGTCGTCTGAAATTTGAATTATAACATTTGTTCCTGAATAAAAGGCTTTAAATAGTATGGTAGCACGTTTGGGTTTTCCGGCTTTTATTCTTTCGCTTTCACTTTCGATACCGTGGTCGAGACTATTTCTTATGATATGCATTAACGGATCCGACAGCATTTCAATAATATTTTTATCGAGTTCTGTTTCGGTTCCTTCGGTTTTTAAAATAACATCTTTGTTTAGTTCATGTGATAATTCTCTTACCAAGCGATGAAACCGTGTCAGCATAGTTTCAATAGGTATAAGTCTAATGCTGAATACATCATCGCGTAAGCGACGTGATATTTTTTCTACTTCTTCAACAATAGGTTTTAGGTCGGCAGAATCGGTTTCTTGTTCAAATAAGCTGAGTCGGGCTTGAATAGTAATAAGTTCGCTAACCCAGTTTATCAGGTTGTCGAGTTTTTCGGATGATACTCTGATACTGTTTATGCTGGTATCGCCTTGTCCTATGTTAGTGATGTTTACCGTTTTATCTTGGTTTGCTGCTATTACTTTTTCAATATCGCGTATTAAACTCATTAAATGTTCAATATCAATTTTATCTTGATTTTGAACAGTTTCTTCTATTATTCCTATGAAAGATTGGTTTTTAAGCAGATTTTTTTCTGATAGTTTTTGAATGTTAAGGTTGCATTGGTCGTCAGCAAAAATAAATATTTCACTTATTGCATTTATTCCGTGATTTGTAGTTAGAAAAATATCCCAATAAATATAACATTCGGTAGGATCAATTTTATCGTAATCGGGTAGTTTATTGTATTTAGGAAAAATCAAAACATCGCTTAGTTCGTGAAGTTCATCAATTAAATACAGGGGATTTGTCCCATATTTAAACATATCGGCATTGGGAATGAAACTGATATAATAAGTAGCTTGTTCTTTGTTTTGGCGAGTGTCAATATTTTGAATCACAGTACTTTCGCCTGCTTGTGCTACATTTTCGTTAATTATTTCTTTTATTTTAAAAAGAAGCAGCTCGTGTTGTGCTTGGTTTTGTGTTTCAGAGTCGTCTTTTTCTTTAGTTAAATTGCGTAGATGATCAACCGATGCTAGGGTTATATCAAGAATATCATTATTAATAAGAAGTTTATCGTTTCTTATCAGGTCGTAAATATTCTCAAGATAATGGGTGAACTTATCCATTTTATTGAATCCGAACATGGCACTACCACCTTTTAACGAGTGCATCACTCTAAATATTTTTTGCACAATATCGGGGTTGTCAGGATTGTTCTCAAGTTCAAGTAGCGACTTTTCAAGTTCATTTATCAAGTCATTGGCTTCTTCTGCAAATTTATCTCTGAATTGTTTCATTATCTTACAACTTTATTAATTGCTGCTAAAAGTTTTTCGGGTACAAATGGTTTAATAATCCAGCCTGTGGCACCGGCTTCTTTTGCTTCCATTTTTTTTGCGGTTTGCGATTCTGTTGTTAAAAACAAAATAGGTACAAACTGATAATCGGAATTGGCTCTTACGTTTTTAATAAATTCAATACCGTCCATGTTTGGCATATGCAGGTCGGTAATTATTAAGTCAAATTTTGAGCCGTCAAGGTATTTTAATGCATTTTGTCCATCGATACCTTTAATAACTTCATGTCCGGCATTTTCAAGTGTAAAACTCACAACTTCGCGGATACTCTCAGAATCATCGACAATTAATATTCTTTTTCCCATTATTAAATATTTTTAGGCTTTTATCAATAAGTTTTCAAAACCGGCTTTTTTGTATAGATCGTATACTTCTTTTCCGAGATTAATATTTAACGTTAATTGTTTTTTTGTTGTTTCAAATTTCTTTTTTAAAGATAAAATAAGTTGTATTAACGATAAATCGGCATCGTCAATATTTGTAATTTCAATAGAAAAAGAATCTCCTTTTTTTAAAACGGAATCGAGTTCTTTTTTTATTAATGAGATATTTGAGACATTCAGGTGTCCTGATATTGTAATATCAAGAGTTTTGTCTTTTTTGTTTTTAGATG
>CAYRJP010000004.1:11009-29818 GCA_964424425.1 uncultured Bacteroidales bacterium
TTCAGGTGTCCTGATATTGTAATATCAAGAGTTTTGTCTTTTTTGTTTTTAGATGGTTTTATTGTATAGTTTTCCATGTTTTATATGTTATTTATAGTATGAAAATACTAAAATTGATGAAAATTATTTTTATTAAAACAACTCAATATCGTTGTCGTTTAAATTATCGTAATGAGAGTCTTTTTCTTCAGAATTATTATTATCTAATCCTAATACTTTATTGTGTATTTCACGTTCACTTTTCATGGTATAAAAGGTTTCTATTTTTTCGAGATATTCTTTGTTTTCAACTAGTATCTCTCTTAAAGCATCATAGTTAATGAGGCTATTAATTTTATTAAGTAACTGTTCAATATCTTCTACAGTTTCTTTAAAATATGTATAGTATTCTATTCGTTTTAGCGATTGGGTTATATCTGATGAAATTGTTCTGCTCAGTTTTGAATATTCTTGCGATTTATTTTTTATCTCATCAATTTTATCAAGTAGTGTTTTTAAAGCATTATGATTTATATTAATAATTTTTTCGGTTTTAAATTTATCGGAGGTATGTGTTAAGGTATTAATATCGTTAGTAATGCTGTTTAGACGGGTTTTAATAGAATTTGAGTTTGTTTGTATATTATAAAACAGATATTTTAATCTGTTAAGTAACTCTTTTTCAAATATCTTACCTGAATTTTCTTTTAATAACAGTTCAAAGTTTTTAACTTCTTTTCTTAATTCTTTTTCACTTGAAAACAGAGTATTGTATTCTTTTTTAAGATTATAATATTTTTCTTTTAATTCAATCGATTTAACATATGCTGTATCGTAGCATGTTGTTAATTTGTTGTAATAACTTGTCAAATCGGTTTGTAAGGTTTCTATTTTGGTTATAAGTTCTTCTTTAAAGTTTATAGTATTTTCGTTAATACCAAGGTAGATACTATTTAAAAATTTCATTTCATTACTAACTTCAATAAGTTGATTGGTAATTTTTTCTATTGAAATTTGATAGTCTTTGTTGGTATATAGCAGTTGTGCAACTTGAATGTCGGTAATGTCGGGGATTTTTATTATTAGATTAAGTCTGTCGTTGTTGTTTGCATACTTGTCTTTAGCAATAATGCTCAACTCTTTTTTTAGGAAACTTTGTGAAGATTGAACATGTTCCATCTTTTGTCTTATAATGTCGTGATATTGAATATTTGTAATAACTTCACCCATGTAAGCAAAACATTTTTGTGTGCTGCTATTCATGTCGTTTACAAAGTTTTCGTTCACAAAATCGTCAAGAATCAGTTTGTTAAGTTTGTATGTGATATTTGTTAATTCATCTTTAAGTTGTAAGTTCTTTCGTTGTTTGTTTATGCATACTTCATCTTTTAAAAATAAGATATCTTTGAGGATATCATTAGTATCTGTTTTTATTTTGTCAATTTGTGTATAAATTGTTTCTACTATATTTTTAATTACAGCTATATTTTTTTTTAGTTTTCCATTGTCAATAAGGTTAACATAATTCAGGTGTAATTTCAAATTTGTCATTATATACTTTAAGGTAATAAGATTCTGTTTGAAATTATTTCCGGGAACTACCAGCATATCAAATGATGAATAAATATGCATTAATAATCCGATAATTTTTTCTTGGTTTTTATTTATATTATTTAAAAGGTTTATTTGTTGTTGATTTTTGGTATTTACTTCTTCTTTTATAGTAGGAAGATTCTTTGAGATAAAAACAGAAATAATATTATTGGCAGTTGAAATATCTTTAATATGTGAATAGTATTGTTTTAATAATTTATTGAAATACATAAAATCTTTTGATGAGAATGTATGCAAAGATTTTATCTTATTGTCGATATCAACAAGAATATTAATAATCTCTTCTGCAGGAAAATTATCGAAAAAGTTATTGAATTTGTTATTTGTTTGATTTTTCATATGATTTATATATAAAATCATTTTCAATATAATGATTTTTTATGATTTTTCTAAATTTTTTAAGAATTAAAAATGTAATAGTTTGTATTTTAAATATACTTAAAAGTAATATAAATTAAATAGATAATAGTTTCAAAAAAATGTTAACTTTATATTCGTAAATTTAATACTTTGCATCTGTGAGTTCTACTAAATAATTGTTAACTAGGTATAAAGGAATAGGTAAGTTTTTTTTAATATAGTTATGAATAATAGCAAATAAAGTATTAAAAAGAGCATTTGAATAATTAATATTAAAATTAAAGAACGATGGCAAACCCTACACTGCTTATAGTTGATGATATTTTAATTAACAGGATGTTGTTGTCTGAGATTGTAAAAGAGATTGGGTGTGATTATATAACTGCAAATAACGGTAAAGAGGCTATTGAGCAGCTTAATAAATCAAAATTCGATATTGTATTAATGGATATTGAAATGCCTGTAATGAATGGTCTTGAAACAACAAAATTTATAAGAAACAAAATGGAAAAACCAATATCGGATATTCCTATTGTTGCATTAACGGCTCATAATCCTAATGATTTTTTTGAAGAGTTTTCTTCTGCCGGATTTGATGAACTTATTACAAAACCTTACCTTATAAATAAAATAAAAAGTTTAATATCTAAATTTTATAAGGGATAATAGTGTGTTAATTTTTTTTTTTTGATATGTTTTGTATAAAGTATATTATTGTAAGACAGTGTAGTGTGCTGTATTAGAGATGTTTGTGTTTTTAGAGAGCAAAAAATTAAACTGTTTTTGAACGAACGATATATAGAATTTTTTAACGGATGAATAGATAAAAATGGGAAAACTTTTTTTGATAATATTCTTATTTAGTTTTTCATTATTAACTTTTTCTCAAATTAACGAGGCAAAATTAAAATCAACATTAATATATAAATTTGCAGAGTTAGTTGAATGGGATAATATAGAAACTATTGATACGTTTAAATTTTTAATTTACAGTAACGATACACTAATCTTTAATAATCTTAAAAAAATATCTGAAACTAAATTGTTATATTCAAAACCATTTGTTGTGGTTAATAGTGACTATAACATATTGGCAGTGCAATGTGTATTTATAGATTCGGATAATAGAAAAGTAATAAAAGATATTTATACCCAAACGCAGGCTAAGCCTATATTAATTATTACATATAACTCATTATCGCCTGATTTGTCGATGATAAACATGTATAAATCAGATAGGGAACAAACGCTTAATTTTAAGATTAATAAAGAACAACTTGATAAAAGTAAATTTTCGTATAACAATGAATTGCTTCTTTTTGGCGGTAATATTGTCGATTTGCAAGAACTTTATATTTCGGCTAATAATCAACTTAAAAAAAAGACAAAAGAACTCGATTCTATTAATGAATATTTGGAATCTTTAAAAGAAACAAGTAAACAGTATCAGTATCAGATAGATACTATGTCGAGATATATAAAGTTTATTTCGGGTAGTATAAAAGATAAAGAGGATGAAGTTTTAATGTTAAATTCAAATATTACAATTAAAGATTCTAATTTAAAAAATCTTCTTACAGAATTGGAACGACAAAAATTTCAAGAAAAACTTCTTTCTTTAAAAGTAAGCCGTTGGAAGGATTCTATTAATAAGATAGAAAAAAGCATTATTAAATTAAATGAAGCACTTGATATAAAAAAAGAAAAGATATTAATTAATCAAAGGGTTATAAACAATCAAAAAGAAGAAATTGAATCAAAAACATCTAAAATTAAAAGTCAAAAGGTAGTATTGCTGTTGTCGATATTTACGGGTGTTGCTTTGTTTGTTACTTTGATTTCTATATTTACAGCATTGCGGGCAAAAAAAACATTGACTACCGAATTGCAATCTTTGGTTGAAAAACGAACAAAAGATTTAGACCGCAGTAAAACATATTATCAAAGTCTTTTTGAAAACACACCTGTAGCAATTTGTGAATATAACTTATTTGATTTGATGAATTATCTTAATATTTTTAATAAAAACACTTTAATCAAAGAGTTGGAATTTTCCGATGAGTTAATTATAGAATCAATAAATAAAATTAAAGTTAACGATGCAAATTTCCATACTCTTGAATTATTTAGTGCTGTGAGCAAGCAGGAATTTATTCAAAATCACGATAAATTATTTATAAAACAGTCAATAGCAGGTATTCGAACATTCTTAAATAAATTATTAAACGAAGAAGAACAATTTGAATATGAGATAACAATGAATTCTTTTAGAAATGAGGTAAAACACCTTGTTTTGAGTTTAATAGTTCTTCCTGAAGATAAAAATACATTTTCAAAAGTAATAGTCTCATTTTCAGATATTACCGAATTAAAAATATACGAAAAGGAAATTATAAAACACAGAGACCATCTTGAAGAATTAGTGAAAGAGCGAACTGCTGAGGTTATTAAGTTAAATGAAAGTGTTAGTCAACAAAACGAAGAGTTGAAAAGCAAAAACGAAGATTTATCAAAGAAAAACAGACAATTAATTTTGCAGCAAAAAGAAATTTCGGAATTAAACAACGAACTCATTGATGCAAACAGACAATTAAACGAACAAAAAGAAGAACTTATTAATGCTTTAAATAAATTACATAAAACACAAAAGAAACTTATTGAATCCGAAAAATTTGCTTCTTTGGGAATGTTAACCGCAGGTGTTGCTCATGAAATAAACAACCCCATAAACTTTATCAGTTCCGGTAGTCAGGCTATTGAAACTATTATTGACGATATTAAAAATTTGATAAATAATATTATTTTAACAGTAGAAAAGAGTGATGCGAAACTTAGTAAACAAATTGTTGAAATTGCCGATAATTTAAAAGGTGACGGTTATTTTTATTTGCTCGACGAAGTGATTAAAAATATTAATATGGGGGTTGACAGAGTTGTAAATATCGTAAACAGCTTACAATCATATTCAAGAAAACCGTCCGATTCAGTTGAGCCTTTTAATATTATCAAAGGAATTGAAAATTCGCTTACTATTTTGGAAAACAGATATAAAAATCATGTTGAGATTATTAAAAAATTTGAGAATGTGCCCGAAATAGTAATTCCGCAAGGAAAAATAGAACAGGTATTTATAAATATATTAACCAATGCTATTGATGCTATTAAAGATAAAGGAACAATAGTTATTACAACACAATTTAATGAGCAAGAAAAACAGATTGAGATTGTGTTTGAAGATTCGGGAGTAGGAATAAAAAAAGAGTATCTTGATAAAATATTTGACCCGTTTTTTACAACAAAAGGGCCACAAGAGGGAACAGGGCTTGGAATGTATATAACTTACGGAATAATTAAACAATTAAGCGGTAATATTGCTATAGAATCGGAAGTAAATAAAGGAACAAAAATAAAAATAACTCTTTCCGTTTAAAAACCTATTTTTACCGATACCATATCTTCTATTAACATACCGATACAACCTTTTACTTCAACAGAATCAGCTGTCTCAAAATTTAGTTCGGGGGCAATAAGTTCAAATAATACTTTTTGGGTAACTTTGTTTGAAAATTCAATGCTAAGTTTATACTTATTTGTGCTGTTGTCATATAATATATTACCGTCAATGTCACGAATAATAAATTGAATAACACCGTCAAAAATATCATCGCCGCATAGTGTAACTCTGTAATCTTTTCCCATTAAAAGAGTAACAGGTATTACTCTTTTTTCGCCAAAAGCAAATTCAAAACTAACACTTGCATTATTTACACTATAAATAAATTTACTTTTTGGAGGAACACACCCTGTTTTTTGATATTCAAAACATTTTTGTGAAAAAGAATTAAAGTAAAAAAATATTAGAATAAAAAACAGTATAAATCTGTTAATCATAATTTAAAATCCTTTTGAAGGTGTAATCATGTGTTCAATAAGAACACCTACACATCCCATTTCTTTATCTTTTTCAATAAAAATAATTTTATCCGATTCGGTTACGTTTGCCAAATCACTGTCACCCGGCACGGTAACCTGAATAAACACATCAGCGGTTCTGGTAACTGTAAATTCAAAATCGGTACTGTAACCATCGGTAGCATTGTCATATAAAACATCTCCGGTTGATGCATCAATAATTTTAAATAAAATGTTGTTTCCTAAAATAGGATCCCAGCATATTGATATTCTGTAATCTCTTCCGTTATATAGTGTAAGGCGTGTTTTTGATGTTTGCCCTTTTACAAATAGTGCACTTCTCGATGATTCATGTATTTTATAATACATATTTTTGCTTCTTAAACAACTGTCTCGTTGATAGCCGAAGCATTTGCGAACTTTATAATCGTTACTTTGAGAAAATACACTAAATGACATCCCTACAAACCAAACTAAAAAAAGTAATTTTAAAATCTTCATAAGTAAACCTTTATTTGGGATATTTATATTAATAAATTTTTTAAATTAAATAATAAATATTTTAGTCTTCAAAAATTATTTTAATCTGTTTTGTCGATAATCCTACTGATCGACCATCTTTTGTCCGTAAAATTATATTTTTTAAATAAATAAACTTAAAATTTGACTGTTTATTTAATATTTCGTCTTTCATTTCAGCTGTTAAAAACGGTTTATTGCTTTTTAATTCTACCTTTCTGCCAAGTGTAATAGCACTCATGGTAAATCCTGTTATTGAAAGTCCTCTCTGATTTACTTTAAATGTATCAGCCTCTATCATCTCTTTACGTTTCATTAATACTCTATCTTTATTTATTGGCTTTTCGTTGATAATCAGTAAAGTATCAGAGTAAATATCATATGTCTTTTGTGCTGATATTTTTTCTGTTGTAAAAAATATCAGAGTAATAAATAGTAATATTTTAACACTTTTTTGCATGAAATAAAATTATAAACATTTATCCGTAATAAAAAATGAAATGACAATGAATTTTATTAATCATAAAATTTTGAGTATATAAAAAAGTAATTAGTTATTTAATTCTTTTATTACTTTGCCTGTGCATCCGTTTGGAAACGGGATGTCAAGAAAATTTGAAATAGTAGGTGCAATATCTTTTATATAAATGGTTCTTGATATTTTAGCTCTTTTTATTTTCCAACCATACCAAATTAATGGAACATGTCGGTCGTATTTATTTGCAGAATTTGCCGTTGAAATGTAATCTCCTTTTTCAATCCATCCCGGTTCTAAGTTAATATAAATATCTCCTGAACGTTTTTGGTTATATGAATTTTGAATAAATGAAAATACTCCCGTATTAAAATGTGATTGTTCAAGTGTTGTTGATGTTACAGTATTTGCGACACCGGTAAATTGTATAATAAATTGTGCAACTACATCTTGAACTTCATTTAGTTTTAAGCCCGAATCTTCAATTAATGTATGATTAAGATATATTTGTTTGTTGTGGTAAGCTGTTACCCAGTTTCCTTTGTCGTAAAGAGCATTTAAGTATGTTCGTAATAACATAATAGCTCTGTCGGCATTAAACACTCCGGCAGGAATACGATTTTTTGTTAACTCTTCCGGAGGATATGCTGTTCCGTGATCTGATGTTAAATATATTAATACATTTTTTTTGCCGATTTGTTCATCAATAAATTTAAGAAAGTGAGCTATCTCTTTATCCAGTCGTATATATAAATCTTCAAGTTCAACCGAGTTCGGACCACACGACTCACTAACCTTTGCTGTTGATGCAAATCCTATGCTTAAAAAATCCGGATAATCATCTTTACCTAAATCTTCGTTTAGTATTGCTGCTATTGCAAAATCTTTTGTTAGTGTTGCCCCGTAAGGAGTAACTCGTAATATGGCATATTTATCGTCTTTTTTTAAAAATTTTGTTATCTGTCGTGCAAATTTATTTTTCGATGCAAATCCGATGTCTTTTGAATTACCGCTCTTAGCTCCCGAATGATAATCCGATTCAGATAATAGAGGTAACCATTCACATTCTTTATAAATATCGGGAAATTTCTTGCTGTTAAACTCATTTACCCATGCAGGCAACGAGTCGTAATAATATGTGCTTGTTATCCAATTACCCGATATATTATCGAACCAATAAGCAGCATTTCCTGTATGTCCTGTCGGCAAAACAGCTGCTTCGGGATTAAATGAAATGCCTATAACTTTCGATGCTCCGTTATTAAATAATTTTAATTCATCGGTAAATGTTGTGGTAAGGATATTTACAGGAGCATAAGGATAAATATCTTTTGTGGCTCCAACAGTTTTTACTTTATCGTAAAATACAGCAAAAGTGCTGAGTTTTTTTATTCGTTTATACCAATAATCCGACACAATACCATGTACTACAGGGTCGCATCCTGTTACTATTGTGGCAAAGCCGGGAGCTGTTTGCGTAAGCATATAGTCATAGTTTGCATCTTTACATAAAGTGCCCTTGGTTATTAATTTTTTAAAACCGTCTTCTCCAAAATTATCCCAAAAACGAGTAAGGTAATCATAACGCATATCCTCAATTACCAAACCTATAATTAATTTAGGTTTTTCGGGAGGAATATCTTTGCGACGTTGTGCAAAAGTGTTAAAAGAAAAACACAGTAAAATAAAAAATAAAAAATATCTTGACATTGTTACTATCTGTTATTATTTGAGCAACAAACCTACATGTTTTACATAAAATTTACAAATTATTTATTTTAAATAATAAATACTTAATTGAAACAAATCACAAGTAAAATATTTGCATTTAGTAAGGGTTAATTTTAATTTAAAATGTACTCTGATTAAGTTTATATTTAAAACAAATGTAGTTTTTTATAGCTACGATATTGTCTAATAAATTGTTATTTTGAACGAAAGCGAGAAATCTCTTAGTAAACAGTAGAGTGTTTTAGAGATAATTTTTCAACTTTACTCTCAATAATTTGAACATTGAATGTTTTATCTTTAATCAAAATTTATATCTTTGTTTCTTTTCATAAAATAACATCATATTATTTTATATGTATTGTATTGATTTTTAAGCACATATAAGATGATATGGCACATAGCTGTTAAGTTTTAATAAATGTAGCAGATGATATTTGAGAATAATAGAAATATAAATATTTTAAATTATAAGATGTAAGTATGAAACGACCATAAATTTTTTTAATCATAAATTTCACTTAGAAAAATGATTAAAGAAATTTATGGGAGAGCGAAGCGGTTCTATATGGTTATAAATTTTAGAATTGCTTTATAATTAATTAATTATAAAATTTAAAACAGATGAAAGGTTACAAGATCATTATTCTTGCCAAACAAGTTCCCGATACAAGGAATGTGGGTAAAGATGCTATGAAAGAGGACGGAACGGTAAATCGTGCTGCTTTGCCGGCAATCTTCAATCCTGAAGATTTGAATGCTTTGGAACAAGCATTACGAATTAAAGATAAATATCCCGGAACAACAGTTTCCGTATTAACAATGGGACCGGGGCGAGCTGCCGATATTATTCGCGAAGGTTTATACCGTGGAGCTGATAATGGATATTTATTAACAGATAGAGCTTTTGCCGGTTCCGATACTTTGGCAACATCGTATGCAATTTCATGTGCAATTAAAAAATTAGATTACGATATTATTATAGCAGGTCGTCAAGCTATCGATGGCGATACTGCACAAGTAGGACCTCAGGTAGCCGAAAAGTTAGGATTACCTCAAGTTACTTACGCCGAAGATATTGAAAAAATAGAAAAAGGTAAAGTATATATAAAACGCAGACTTGAACGCGGAGTGGAAACTGTAAAAGCTCCTGTTCCTTGTGTAATAACAGTTAATGCTTCGGCTCCCGATTGTCGCTCTCGCAATGCTAAATATTTAATGAAATATAAGCATGCTAAAACAATATCGGAATTGCAAAATGCCGATGAAGATTATATGAAATCACACGATAAACCGTATTTACGTATTACCGAATTTAATGTAAATGATGTAAATGCCGATACCAAATGGCTAGGTTTGGCAGGTTCGCCTACAAAAGTAAAATCTATCGAAAATGTGGTTTTTGCAGCTAAGGAAGCTAAAAAACTTGAATCCGACCAAAAAGATATTGATTGGTTGATGAGTGAATTAATGGCTAATCATACATTAGGTGCATAAATTGTTGTTTAATTATAGAAAATTATAGACAGATGAATAATATATTTGTTTTTTGCGAAATAGATGAGGGTAATATTGCTGATGTAAGTCAAGAACTACTTACCAAAGGCAGAACATTAGCCGATGAATTGAAATGTAAACTTGAAGCTGTTGTTATTGGTAAAGATTTACAAGGAATAGAGTCACAAATAGCACCTTACGGAGCTGATATTATACATGTGGCAGACGATAAAAGATTAGAGCATTTTTTAACATTGCCTTTTACATCAATTATTGTTGATTTATTTGAAAAAGAGAAACCTCAAATTGCACTATTCGGAGCAACACCGATAGGTCGTGATTTAGGACCTCGTGTATCTTCGGCATTGCAGTCAGGGTTAACTGCCGATTGTACAAGTCTTATTATTGGTAATCACGAAGATAAAAAAGCAGGTAAAAAATACGAAAATCTGTTGTATCAGATTCGTCCGGCTTTTGGCGGTAATATTATTGCTACAATTATTAACCCCGATTGTCGTCCGCAAATGGCTACCGTTCGCGAAGGCGTGATGAAAAAAGAGATTCTTGACAATAATTATAAAGCAGAAGTTAAAAATATTGATGTAAATAAAATATTGACCGATGCCGATTTTATTGTTGAAATAATTGAGCGTCATATGGAGCCTCGCAAAGTTGATATTAAAAAATCGCAGATTATAGTATCGGGCGGTTATGGTGTAGGTTCGCGTGAAAATTTTAATCTGTTGTTTGAACTTGCCGATGTGTTAGGTGGTGAAGTTGGAGCTTCGCGTGCAGCTGTTGATGCAGGTTTTGCCGACCACGAACGTCAGGTAGGACAAACAGGTGTAACCGTGCGTCCTAAACTTTATATCGCTTGTGGTATATCAGGGCAGGTACAGCATACTGCCGGAATGGAAGAATCGGCTATTATTATTGCCATAAATACTGATACTGAAGCTCCAATAAATAAAATTGCTGATTATACTATTAACGGGGACGTAAACGAAGTTATCCCTATGCTGATTGAAGCCTATAAAAAACATTCGAAATAGGCTTTAACAGTTTTTTTTAATTTTTAAATTTTACAAAAATGGCTAACTTTTATACAGACAATAAGGATTTAAGATTCCACTTGGAACATCCTTTAATTAAAAAGATTATTACTTTAAAAGAGAATAACTTTGCGGATAAAGATAAATTTGATTATGCTCCTGTTGATATTGAAGATGCTTTAGACAGCTATGATAAAGTATTGGAGATTGTAGGAGATATTTGTGGTGAGATTATTGGACCAAATGCTGAAGATGTTGACCATGAAGGTCCCGAAGTAATTAACGGAAGAGTAAAATATGCTAAAGGCACAAAAGAAAATCATGAGGCTTTGGCTAAAGCCGGATTGATAGGAATGTCGTTGCCGCGTAAATACGGCGGACTAAACTTTTCGATGGTTCCTTACGTAATGGCTGCCGAATTAGTATCACGTGCCGATGCCGGATTTGCCAATATTTGGGGATTGCAGGACTGTGCCGAAACTCTTCACGAATTTGCCGACGATACTCTTAAAGATGAATTTTTGCCACGTTTCCATTTTGGAGCAACAGCAGCAATGGATTTAACAGAGCCTGATGCAGGCTCCGACCTTCAAGCCGTGATGCTTAAGGCTACTTACGATGAAAAAAACGACACATGGTTATTAAACGGTGTTAAACGTTTTATCACAAACGGTGATGCCGATATTTCACTTGTGCTTGCCCGCTCCGAAGAGGGAACAACCGACGGACGCGGTTTGTCACTTTTTGTTTACGATAAAGCAGACGGAGGTATGACTGTTCGTCGTATTGAAAACAAACTTGGAATTAAAGGTTCGCCAACTTGTGAATTGGTATTTAAAAATGCACCTGCTAAACTTGTGGGAAGTCGTAAAATGGGACTTATCAAGTATGTAATGTCACTTATGAACAGTGCCCGTCTTGGTGTTGGTGCTCAATCGGTTGGTATTGCCGAAGCTGCTTATCGCGAAGGTTTAGCTTATGCAAAAGAGCGTCAGCAATTCGGAAAACCGATTATTCATTTTCCGGCTGTTTACGAGCTTTTAACTAACATGGAGGTGAAAGTTAAAGCTAGTCGTTCACTATTATACGAAACAACTCGTTTTGTTGATATGTATAAAGTATATACTCATTTGGGAACAGAAAGAAAACTTGAAAAAGAAGAACGCAACGAAATGAAAAAATATCAGAGATTAGCTGATATTTATACTCCGTTGTTGAAACTTTTTGCCAGTGAATATTGTAATCAAGTAGCTTACGATTCGTTGCAAATTCATGGAGGTTCGGGATATATGAAAGATTATCCTATAGAAAGAATTTATCGTGATGCTCGTATTACAAATGTATATGAAGGAACATCGCAGTTGCAAGTTGTTGCAGCTATTCGCGGAGTTACCACAGGAGCTTATCTTAATCAAATTAAAGAATACGAAGCTCAGGAGTTGCGTCCTAATTTGGAATATATCCGCCGCGATTTAATTGAAATGACCGGTATTTACGAGAAAGCTGTAAATGCAGTAGTTGAAATTAACGATAAAGAAGATAATAACGATTATCTTGATTTTCATGCTCGTCGTCTTGTTGAAATGGCAGGTTACATTATTATGGGATATTTATTATTGAATGATACAATGAGAGATACCGAGAATGAGAAGTTTGCTGCTTTATTAACTAAAACAGGAAAATCTGAAGTTCTTAAAATGTCTAATTATATCAACAATTTTGAGTTGAAAGATTTAGGCGTTTACAAAAAATAGAGTTTCTATTGTACAAATCACGGTGTAGGTTATTATTTTAAATATGACTTGTGCCGTGATTATAATTATTAATGCGATAATGCGATAATTAGTTGAAAGTTGAAAGTTTGTAAAGTAGAAAGTTGTTAAATGATACAATGGTGTAATGATACAATTATTTAATGATACAATGATGTAATGCGATAATGCGTTAATGAGATAATTAGTTGAAAGTTAGTGTGTAGTGTGTAGTTTTGATTAAAAATTGTCATTTTGAAAAATAGAGAGAAATCGCTTTGCGTCTTAGCGGTAAAAATATTTAATGGTTCAATGATATAATGATACAATTATTTAATAATGCTAAATCGGAGGAAGTGTCCCCTTGAGGGGACTATAGGGGTGAAATTGTTTAATTGTAAAAATTGAAAATCTTTGCGTCTTGGCGACTTTGCGGTGAAAGTATTTAAAATCTTTGTGAAACTCTGTGTTCTCTGTGGTAAGATTGAGTTGAAAGTAAGCGTCTAACATCTAGCGTCTAGTATCTGACCGTCTAGCTTCTAGTGCCTTTCATCCTGACTTCTTACTCAAAACGGTAAATATATCTTGATACGCTATATCCTGCAAATACACCCAATCCATTATCTACATTAGTGTATATAGGAATAGGTTCTGTTAATCCGCTTTCAAGCATTTGCATTAAATCGTCGCCATATTCGGGTTGTTGGTTATTGTATGATGCAAAGTTTAAATAAAATTCTTTACTGACAGAAAACAGTTGAAATAAGCAATCGCCGGTTTCAGTGCTGTTACCGTTAACTTTAATATCAAATGTAAGTTTATATTTTTGTCCGTTAAATATTTCATCGGTAAATATTGGTAATTGTCGCATTAAATTATGCCATTCACCTATTGCAGGGTCATTTGTTTGGCATTTTGCTTCAATAAAGGGTATATTTGAACCTTCGCTTATCCATCCGATATATATTAAATAATAATTTTCTTCTTCTTTCGGGTCGTTAAAAATAATATCTACGGTATGATTGTAATATATGTTATTTTCTTTTTTATAATCTATTATGGTATCAATTTCAACTTTTTTAGGGACACTATTTACAGCCTCAGTGCTATTGTAATTTGGGGCAATAACTTTTATATTATAATTTTTATTATAATCAGGTTTTACAGTTGTAAAATAAAGTTTGTCATCTGCATTATATTTTGCTGTATCAATTATTTGCCCATTTTCATAAATGGTAATTACGGCATTATCAATTACACTGAAATCATAGATAAATATATTATCATTCAAAGAAGCCTCTTCGGTAAGATTTATTCTAAAAACACTATCGGGAGTGAACAGGCTGTATAGTACCATTCGTTTTTCAATATCGTTTATATCAACAGAGAAATCTTTTGAACATCCTGTTAATAAAATAAAGATTATAGTTGTAAATATTGTATTTTTCATAGTAAAGTTGCGTATTGTTAAAATTCAAATTTATAATTGAAGTAGGGTAGTATAGGAAATATACAAATTCCTTCAAGTTTTTTTGTTTTAGCGTTGTAGTCTAAATAAAACGGATTTTTGCGGTTATATACATTATAAACACCTAAACTCCAAGTTCTGATACCGTGTTTTTTTTGTTTATGAAATGCTATACCTATATCTAATCGGTGGTTTGCCGGCATACGATTAGAGTTTCTTTCTTCGAAATGATACAGATTTTTAATTGCAGAATCAGAAAAATAACCGAAAAAAGCATTTGGAGCTGATAAAATTTGAGAATGTGGCATAGTAAAAGCATTACCTGTTCCGTAAACCCAAGTAGCACTAATATCAATATTATCTTTTAGTTTGTGAGTAACGGCAATGGTAAAGTCGTGGCGGCGGTCGTATTTATAAGGAAACGGTTCGCCAAAGTTAATATTTTCAAATTGACGTTCGGTTTTTGAAAGAGTATAACTTAGCCAGCCTGTTGTTTTACCGAACTGTTTTTTTACCAGCAGCTCAATACCGTACGACCATCCTTTGCCTGTTTCAATCATATCTTCCCAGTTTGTAAACCCGTTGTAAAAGCTAGCTCCTTCGGCATATTCAATAAGGTTGTCCATAGTTTTGTAATATGCTTCAACCGTAATGTTAAATTTTTTGTTAAAATTATAAACAGCACCCAAAGCATATTGAGTAGAGTAAACAGGTTTTACGCTGTCGGTAACGGGCAGCCACAAGTCGGTAGGCATACTGCTGCTTGTATTTGTAAGCAGATGCAAATATTGTGTCATAACCGAATACGATGATTTTAGCGACAGCTTTTGGTTTACCGAAAAACGCAACGATGCTCTTGGCTCAACTGCTTGATAGTATTTTTCTTGCACCATAAATCCCGAATAACGCAGTCCTACCGATGCACTAAGTTTATCGGTAATGTCAAAAATATTATCAATATATCCGGCTACTTCGTGAGCATAAATATTTTGATTACCGTATGTGGTATCAACATTTGAAGCAATAGTAAAGTTTGTATTAATTTTATTAACTGATACGCCGGGTTTAAATGTGTGGTAAATATATTTTCCTCCGAATTTAATGGTGATAGCAGGATTTGGCATATATTCAAAATCTATTTTTCCTGTGATATCTTCAATACCCGAATCGTAAATATAACTGTAATTAAAATATTCGGTTTGATTATTATCCTTTGATTCTTCGTTGTTTTCTTGTGATGTTAAGTATTTGTATTTACTGTAAGCAACACTTGTGTTAGAAAACAACTTATTGCTGAAAATATAATTCCAACGCAGAGCTGCCGTATAGTTAGCCCAATTTAACGAGCTGCTGCTTGATTGTTTATAAGTATCTTCATCATCATTATAATCAGAGTAAAAATTGTCTTTACCCATATATGTGCTAAGGTAAATACGGCTTTTATCCGAAAAGCGATGGTTAATTTTTCCCGTTAGGTCGTAAAAATAGTATCCTGCTCCTCCTGATGAAAAAGTCCTAATAAAAGGTTGAGATATTGCATCAATATAAGTACGGCGAGCAGTAATAATATACGATGTATTTTTGTTAACAATAGGACCTTCGAGCATAAAAGTAGCAGCAATCAGTCCCAACGAAACACTTCCTTTTAGTTTTTTGTTGTTACCCTCTTTCATTCTTATATCGAGAATTGATGATATTCTGCCACCGTATTCGGCAGGAAAAGCACCTTTGTATAGTTTTATGTTTTTAATGGCATCGGTATTAAACACCGAGAAAAAGCCAAATAGGTGATAAGCATTGTAAATTTGAATACCGTCGAGCAAAATAAGGTTTTGGTCGGCACTGCCGCCTCTTACAAACAGCCCGCTTGTTCCCTCACCGCCGGTATGCACTCCGGGTAGCAGTTGCAGGGTTCTGAGTACATCTGTTTCGCCAAATAATACGGGCAACTGTTTAAGCTCTTTTATAGGCAGTTCCATAACACTCATTTGAGAGTTTCGCAGTTCGTTTTCCATTTTATTATCGATAACCACAACTTCGTTTAGTTCTATGGTAGGGTTTAGCTTAATATTTACAAAAGTATCGACAGGCAAGGTAATATCAATGGTTTGCGATTTATATCCCACAAACGAGCAGGTAAGTTTCAGCTTTTGTTTTTGTGTTGAAAAACTGAAAAACCCATAGTTGTTGCTTGCAGTTCCTTTAAAATTTTCGGGATTGTAAATATTGGCTCCAATAAGTTTTTCGCCTGTTTGAGTATCGGTAATATAACCGCTAACGGTAAAGGTTTGGGCAAAAATATTATTTGAAAAAAAAATGATTATTAAATATAAATATTTCATTAATATATTTTTTTAAAATAATAAGATTATAAATATTTTATAAGTTAGTGAAAGTTTATATTGTTTAACACCTGCCTGTAATTATAGGCAGGTGTTAAATTTATTTATTGATTAATCCAAAAGTATAAAATTCCTGTATCATATTTATACCCTTCACCTGCTGTTTTATCTTTATATTCAATAACAGATTCTCCGGCTTCATCATCTTCTTCTCTTAATGAAACTGTAGCAGTACCGGTAATATTTTTGTTATTAAATTTGGATGAAATATTTATACTAAAATCATAATGATCTCCTTTGTTATCTAACTCAATCCAAGTATATTTCATTCTATCTCCAAATTGGTTTTTATTCCAAGTAAAGATTCTGATATTTATTTCTTTTGTTCTTAGACTTACCCATAATCCATATCTTGTAATCCAGTCATCTTTTGGTAAAACTTTTGTAACTGTTTTCTCTTTATAATTAGAGCCTATTTTTTCAATATATGTAATAATTACTTTAAATTCAGGTCTTCCTTGCGGCCAAGCTTCTACCTGTCTGTATGCTGTTTTACTTATGAATCTAGCTTTATTGAGGTTTTCTTTATTATTATTTTTATCACGGTCGCATTTGTGACTACCGCCACCGCCGCCGCCACCGCCGCCGCCGCCACCGCCGCCGCCATTTCCGACACTGGCACCAGCACCAACAGCAATGTATTTTCTACTATCGGGATAGTAAATAAGGTTACCTTCGTTATCAGTTCTTTCGTTACTTCCAAGGACTACAACAGGAACATCAGGTTCTTTATCAAGTGATAACCAATGTAAATTTCCTTCAGAGTCAAAAGCTTTTATTTTGGTGAAAGTTTTTTCATCGAAGTTAACGGGAATATATGCAACAAGCGGGGTGTAATTTTCAGTATTCCACTCTTCACAATTAATAGGCACAGCAATTTGAAATCTGGGAATTTGTTTAATATACTGTTTATACTCGTTTGTTGATTTTGAAGATTTCAAATTTGATGTTAGTTTTTCTATATAAAAATCGGTTTTTCCGTTTTTTAATGAAGAATTTTCTATACGGCTGTATAAAATATCATAATCACCATCGAATTGTTTCATAGCTTCGGTTTTTATTTGAGTACGAAACTCTGCATCAGTCATAGCTTTAGCAGTAGCAATAGCTAATTCTTCCAATGGTGCAGATTCTTTGGTAAAATTATTTAATACAACAGATTTTGATTTTTCAGGTTTTAATGTTTCATCTTTTTGGCAACTGAAAATGAATAGAGTTGCAAGAATAATAAATGTAATTAATATATGTATTTTTTTCATTATTTATCAAAATTATTATTAAAAAAATGTAATATTTCTCTTTGATTTATGCTTTATTATTTAATTAAATAAGCATAAGTTTTATGTAAAATTTTATATTTTTGCTCCCGAAAGGGGGAGCTACCAATGCTGTAGTTTAAATGCCGTTAGACACAGATATTGTTTAGTACCCCTTTTATTCTTTTTATTATAATTAATTAAGGATAACGCATTGACCACACACATTCTCTCTCTCTCTCTCTCTCTCTCTCTCTCTCTCTCTCTACGAAATAGGAGCTTTACAACTGATTTTATGAGTGGAATAAGATTAAAATGCATTATTTTGGTTAATGGTTTAATAATTTCGTTTTTTTTAGTTATGTAAATTTAAAAACAATTTATTTTTAATGTCAATATGTTAAATAGCAGGTTTGTGTAAATATTCAAAGAGTTGAAAGTTTATAAAGTTGAAAGTTGTTTAATGATACAATGGTGTAATGATACAATGGTGTAATGATACAATGATGTAATGATACAATGATGTAATGATTTAATGATGTAATGCGATAATAAGTTAAAAGTTTATAAAGTTGAAAGTTAAAAGTTAAAAAACCCTTGCGACTTTGCGTCTTAGCGGTAAAAATATTCAATGATTTAATGATGTAATGCGATAATAAGTTAAAAGTTTATAAAGTTGAAAGTCTTAGCGGTAAAAGCATTTAAAATCTTTGTGAAACTTTGTGTTCTTTGTGGTAAAAACTTAATTTTCTAACAACTTAATTTTCTAAATTCCTTAATGTTTAGGAAGTTGAAA